>CAYJNF010000021.1:6265-16639 GCA_964370915.1 uncultured Chitinophagales bacterium | reverse complement strand
ACTACCCGGGATACATTTTCTTTGAAAGTTCAATCCGTTGAATGATAGAGTCGATTGCCATCTTGAGAGAATTCACAAGCGCGGAGTGGTTTGAATAATCGGCCGGCACGAGGTTCTTCACCCGATCTTGCTGCAGGAACTTCCACGCCCGTTCCCACTTGCTGGGATTCTTCGGATCGTACACGGCAATGGGAAGTCCGTTCATTTTCTTCACGAGTGCAAAACATGGAACGTCCGTCATACCATCACCGACAAAAATCATTTGCGTGAAAGGAATCCGGAAGCCGTCTTTCTTCTCTACTTTCTCATTGACTTCAAACGGTTTGTTCCGATACTCATCCCCGATCAGTCCCTTTGAAATACTGAACAGATACCGCGTCTTGTCGGTGAAGCTGATGATCTTGCGAGGAAAAAGAATTTTCCCCTCACTGTCGTACGCAAAATCGCTCGACCAGATGTCCGTGAAGTGCTTCGCAATCTTCGTGGAACGAATAATATCTCCGATGCCGCTGCTGATGATGTAGAATTCCAGTCGCGTATCGTCGTGGCGGGCAATGTGTTTGCGGAGCGTTGTGAAGAGTGTCGGCACACCCTTGTAGAATGCAACCTTCCTGCCGAATGCCTGTAAACTTTTTTGCGTGATCGGTGCGCCGTTCTTTGATTCCTGGATCATCTGAAACAGGTACGCGGGAATCGGGTCCCATCCTTCATCGAGAAGCTTGTCCACTTTGTTGCGCCAAAAATCGTGGACATCAATGCCGATGCTTTTCAGGTACCCTGTCGTGGAATCAGCGGCGAGGGTTTCATCGAAATCAAAAACAAGGGCGATGGTATTCTTCATCAGTGCCGGATCATCTCAATGTGTTCAATGCCGTCTTCCAGATACATTTCGCTCGCCTGAACAAAGCCGAATGATTCATAGAACTTCTTCAAATACAGCTGGGCGCCGATGCGAATGGGGACGACGCCGACCAAGCGGTGGAGTTGCTCAATCGATTGTCGCATCAGTTCTTTTCCATAGTCCTGTCCCCTTACCGATTGCGATGTGACCACTCGGCCAATGGAGGCTTCGGCAAACGTCACGCCGACAGGTAGAAGCCTGGTATATGCCGCGAGATTGTCGTCGAGCCAGCCCATAAGATGCCATGCGCGCTGGTCCTTGTTGTCGGCATCCTGGTACGCGCAGTTCTGCTCAACGACAAACACCTCGCTACGCAACCGGAGAATCGCATAGAGTTCAGAAGGTGAAAGGTCATTGAAGTGCTTGAGTGTCCAGCGGACAAGGGACCGTGATGACATGCGAAGGCTACTTTTTGTCCGGTTCGAATTCCAGCACGATTGAGTTCATGCAAAAACGCTTCCGCGTTGGCGGCGGACCATCATCAAATACGTGGCCGAGGTGGCTGCCGCAACGTCCGCACAACACTTCGGTGCGATTCATTCCATGCGATGTGTCCGACTCGTACGCGACGCTTGTTGACCTCAGGGTCTCAAAGAAGCTCGGCCAGCCGCAACTGCTCGCAAACCAAGACTCTGAGCGGAAGAGCGCATTGCCGCATACTCCACAATAATAGGTGCCGATGCCCGTCGATTCCCAATACTTGCCTGTAAAAGCACGCTCAGTATCTTTTTCACGCGCCACGGCGTACACGCTATCGGGCAACACTTTTTTCCATTCAGAATCCGGAACGTTCAGTTCTGTTGTGTCTGTACGCGAATAATATGGATTCATGGACTCCCTGTGAGAAATGTTACCACAACTGCATGCGAGCAGACCGAGAAGGAAGATGCTGAATTTCATATGTGTAAGAATAACTATCAGATGCAACATAAGCAATCTTTTGGACATACCTTAATCCCGAGTTAGCATCACGCAAAGTCGCAAGGCCGCAAAGTCTATCTTTGGAAGACTGAGAGAGTATTCACCATGCGGGGGAAGGCTGAGTGCGATCAGAAGAAGGTTTTCACAAAACTGACCTTTTGTTTCTTTGCGCCTTGGCGTCTTGGCGGTGAGTCTCTGTCACTCAGTGCTGCCAACTCTACGCACCTCTGTTCATGTCTGTGTTCTCTGTGGTTCACATCTTCATTCGGTCTTCAACTACGCATTTGGCATATGCTTGACATACGAAGCAGTATTGTCTATATTTTTGCAAGCAATTTCACTCCTGCACATCAGGAGATTTCTGCAGCGGAAGTTTTCCGCCTTCTCTTCCATTACTAACCACATTTCACTCTAACAGTCAAAGGGAATGGCATGAAGCATTTGTACAAGTTCGTTGGTCTGTGGCTCGTGACCTTCGCACTGCCTCTCTCGATATTTGCCGGAACAACCGGAAAAATCTCAGGTCGTATAACCGATGGGAAGACCAAAGAGGCATTGCCGGGCGTGAACGTTCGCGTCGAGGGTACGACGCTCGGCGCAGTCACCAACGTTGAAGGCCGGTACGTCATTCTAAATGTCCAACCGGGACGTGTTACGGTAACCGCTTCGTTTATTGGATACAAGAAACATCAGGTCAAAGATATTCGCGTCTCGTCCGACTTTACAACAACGCTGGATATCGTGCTCGAGCAGGGCGATATTGAGCTTGACGCGGTGGTTGTGCAGGGCGAGCGATCGCCGCTTATCCGTAAGGACCTCACGAATCCCGTTGCCTCCGTTTCGTCGGAAGCAATCGCAGAACTCCCCGTCACCTCCATCGATCAGATCATCGGGCTGCAGGCCGGCACAACGGTGGACGATGACGGCTCGATCCACATTCGTGGCGGCTACGGAAACGAAATCGCCTATACGCTGAATGGCATCAATATCAACAACCCGTACGCGAACAGTCGTTCAGTCGGACTGGCAACGAATGCGGTGCAAGAGGTTTCCATCTCGAGCGGAACGTTTAATGCCGAGTATGGCAGTGCGCTGAGCGGCGTCGTGAACTACGTGACCAAGGACGGCGGCTCAAACCTCAGCTTCGGTCTGAAATACTACACCGGCGACAATGTCAGCAACCACACTTCACCCTTCTTCAATATCGACAAGATCAATCCTGTAAATGTAAATCGAACCGAAGCGACAATCGGCGGGCCAATCATAGAGGATGTTCTTTCCTTTTATGGTTCAGGTGTATACAATTGGAACGGCGGCTACCTGTATGGTATCCGGCTGTACAAGCCTGAAGACGGCTACTTGTCACGGGAAGGATTTCCGAGCGCCGATCCGCGCCGGGGCACATCGTCCGATCCGCTGTACTTCGGACCACTGCGTAATGGTCAGAGCGATCTCGTCGGGTTGCCATCCGGCGACGGCGCGATTGTGCCGTTGAACTGGAGCAGATCGTACAACCTGCAGGGAAACCTGAGTCTTCGCGTCAGCTCGGATATGAAATTGAAATACGAGATCGTGTACGACAACGATCTGCGGCCACGCAACAGCGGCAACTCGTCGCTCTTTAATTCGCGGTATCGGCCCGATGGACGCAATCTCAATGCAGAAAAAGGCTGGTTCCATTCGGTGGAATGGACGCACTCACCGTCCACGAATTTCTTCTACACTATCAAAGGCTCGTACATTACCAATGAGTTCACGAGCCGCGCGTACGAAAGCGCGACAGATCCACGCTACCTTCCTTCATTCTTTCTCGCCGCTCTTCCAGGCACATCGTTCCTGACGGGCGGGACGGATCTCTACAGACAGCTGCGCAAGACAAAAACCATCAGTGGCAAGATCGACGCTGTTGCCCAGTTGTGGGACATCCACGAATTCAAAGCAGGTTTCGAATTTCGATCGCATCGGATTGACAACACGGAATACACGCTTTCCTTTGTCAATCCGGTCGATCGTACTTCCGTCACTATCTCCGACGCCTTAAACGGCAAGAACTATGTCCCATATGTGTCGTTGCTGGCGGGGGGTGAATCTGAATTCATCGGTTTCGATTTCAAACCATTGCAGCTTGCAGCCTATCTCCAGGATAAGATCGAGCTGTTCCAATCGATTATTCTGAATCTGGGCCTGCGCTATGATTACTTCGATCCGGCTGCCAGATACAATCCCCAACTCAGCCAGGAGTTCGCCTCTCCGGATTCCAACAACAACTATGGGAAAAACTCGATACCGGCAAAGAAGAAGCACATGCTGAGTCCACGATTTAGCGTGTCATATCCGATCACTGATCAGGGAACGATCCGGTTCTCCTATGGACACTTCTATCAACTCGGAAGCCTTAGCTCGGTGTACCAGAATCCATACTATTACGGAACGCAAAACTCGACGCCGACTTTCGGCAACGCAAACGTCGATCCGCAGCGGAGCGTTCAGTACGAACTCGGTCTGCAACAGGGTTTGACGGACAATTTGAAGATCGAAATCACCGGCTACTACAAGGATGTGAGAGACTACATCTATTCTCAACGCATTCTCGCAGGCAACAACGGTGATTTGTCGTACCGGTTCCTGACGAATCTCAACTACGCGAACACACGCGGCGTCAGTATCTCGCTGTTGAAGCGCAGAAGCCCCGGCGACATCTTCTCGGCAACCGTCGACTACACATTCCAGATTGCTGACGGCAATAGAACTGAACCGGTCGAGGAAATGTACTTCAGCGAAAAGAGCGGACAGCTTTCCGAAACCTATCTCGTCCCCTTCAGCTTCGACAGAAGCCACACCATCACTTCCACCGTCACGCTGAACCAACCGGACGACTGGAGCGTCAGCGCCATCGGCTACGTGCGCACCGGAACGCCGTACACACCAAGTTTTCCTTCCGGCATTGTGCCAATTACATTTGTCCAGAACAGCGACCGGCAGACGATGCAATGGAATGTTGACTTGAAGGTGGAGAAGTACTTCAACTTCAGCGATATGGAATTTTCTCTCTTCGTGCAGGTTGACAATGTGTTCGATACGAAGAATGAAACGTCGGTGTACGTGAATTCGGGTCGTGCCCTGTACAACATTGAGCAGGTCATCAACCCGGCCCGCTTCAGCAGTCTTCGCGACCGCATCAGCAGAGGACAACCGGGCCTTATCCCGATGGAAGCTCTTGATAGCTACTATGCAAATCCGGGCAATCTCAGTCAGCCGCGTTTAGTCCGGCTTGGCGCATCGTTTAATTTTTGATCTTACTGTGCATGAACAGTCTCGCAGCACAACAATCAAGGAACGTCATGAACAAATTGAAACTCATTACTCTGTTACTTTTCTTGAGCGCCATGGCCGTAGCACAGGATCGTGCGCTTCTGAAAGAATTCGAAAACTTCAACTGGCAAACCTTCAACCCGAAGTCCGCTTCACCTGCAATGAAAGCAAAGGTGAACGAGTACATGGAACTTCTCACCCAGATCAATCTCGATTCGCTCAACAGAACAAAGGGCAGCCCGACCGAAATCAAAAGTCTCATCATCAATGGCAACAAGATCAAGACGATCGTGTACAACTACGGTTCCATTACCAGACCGAACGTTGGCGCGAACGTGTATGACCTTGTCTGGAATCGACTCGGGTATGGATATGAATTTGCCCCGCTTGTCACGGCCGAAGTCCGTGAGGACACCAACGTGATTCGCATCGTTGATGACGGCCTCTGGCTCAGCAGTCAGGGAGACTACTCCGCAGCCGGATTGAAATGGGGGTGGCTACCAACGCCGGGCTACGCTCAAACCGGACAATCCGATGTGGCGGCGTGGAGCCATCGCAACGACAACGTTGCGCAGGGAGACCTGACGCGCAAGCCGCATAGCTGGCCCGAGTCGTGGTACAACGCCGCGTTGGGACGCTATGTGTGGCCCGCATATCTCGGCAACGATGCAACGTCACCCGACGAGGAAGTGTACTTCGTGATGGACGATTACACGAACGCGGAATTTCCCTACTATCCGTTTCCCTCCGATTCGACGAAGCGAGGTCTGGGATTGGAGATGGAATGCCGCTTCTTCCAGTTCAACAATCCACTTGCCGAAGACATCATCTTTCTTGTTTATCGTGTCACCAACAAAAGCCCACGCACACTGGACAAAGTTTGGTTCGGCATGTACGGCGACCCGCACGTTGGTGGCAGCCTGGATTATCTCGACGACTACTTTGGATTTTACGGACCCAAGGATTCTTCGATCAGCCAACGAGCAAGAAACATTGTGTATGCATGGGATGAAGACGGCGTGGGCGCAGGCGGTCTGCAGACAGGATACTTTGGCTTCAAGTTTCTCGAAAGTCCCACCAATTCTACCGACCTGATCGATAACGATGATGACGGAATCATTGATGAGTCACCGTTCAACGACGCCGGCGTATTCATCGATGGTACTTCGCGTCCGCTCACATTTGGCATCGCGGATACGGCCAAATACAGACGACTCTACGGTTCACCAAAACCGCGGTGGTCCGGTGATGAAAACGGTGATTGGTCGCTTGAGCGCGACGACGTGGGGATCGACGGACTTCCGGGTACGGCAGACTTTGGCGAGGGAAACGGCAGACCGGACGTCGGTCGCGACGCAAACAATAACATTACTGCGGAACCGAACTTCGGTATTCGCGACGTGAACGAGTCCGACCAGATTGGCCTGACAAGCTTCTGGGCTGCTACATTTGATGCAACGAACTACCCGCGGAACGATGCGTTGTACTTCGAGCGACTTTCCAAAGATACGATTGGCATCGATCCAAGTCTGAACCCCGGCGACAATGTATTCCTTTATGGATCCGGGCCATTTCCCCTTGCACCTCAAGGAACACAGCGATTCTCCATCGCATTGCTGATGGGTGAAAGTCTTGCCGATCTGCTGCTCAATTCCGAAACCGCGCAACGTGTACTTGAGGCAAACTACCGGTTTGCTCAGCCACCCCCGAAACCAAGACTCGCAGCCATCCCCGGAGACAAGCGCGTAACGTTGTTCTGGGACGATGCAGCGGAGACAGCCGTTGACCCGCTAACGAACACCAGAGATTTTGAAGGTTACAAAATCTATCGAAGCGAGGATTACACATTCTCCGATGTGTTCACAATTACGGATGCAAACGGATCAGCGTTCCTCGGAAGGCCGATGGAGCAAAAAGGCATCCCCGCACAATTAGACATCAAAGATAACGGCTGGCAAGGACTTCATCCGGTCGAGTATCTTGGACGCGGCGTGAAGTATCAGCTCGGCTCCAACACCGGCCTTGTTCACGAGTATGTCGACTCGTCCGTCACCAACGGAAAGAAATACTTTTATGCTGTTGCGTCCTACGATCATGGACTCGATACGCTGGGTGTGCAGTTGCCACCTTCGGAATCGCAGATCGCCATACTCAAGGATCCGGTGACGCAAATTTTGAGCTATGATGTCAACACCGCCGGCGTTACACCGGGACCGCTGTCGAGTGGCTCGGTTGCGGCGGGCGTTGATAACGGTTTTGCCCGACGTGCCCGTGGCATTTCGACCGGAGATATTCGCGTAAAAGTTCTCGATAACCTGTCGGTGCCCGAGAACGTACAGTACAATATCGATTTCGATTCAGCGGGAACCTCTCTTGCGTACAGCATCAAACCGCTTCTGTTGTACAGCGAGAGGTTCACATCACGCGACACCATTTACGTATCGCTGTCGCGCAGAAACCTCGTGGCCGACAGCATTGTTGTTCTTTCCGCTACGGGAGCTGTCATTGCACCGACAGCCTACCGGGTGGATGCGTTGGCAGGACGTGTACGAGGTAGCACGCCCGGCGCCTTGCCCGCAGGACAGGAATTCGAAATCCGCTACCGTTACTACGCTGTCTTCCAGAGCAAGCTTGTGAAGAACGAAGATGCCAATCCGACATTCGACGGCTTGCGCGTGTATGCGAAGCAGGAAATCCTCGGACTGGATTCCGTCCGGAGCAACTGGGTGGTGAAGAACAACACGAACCTCGTGCCGAAGATTCAGATTCCGCAGACAATTGTCTTCCCGCCGGGTACGCCATTTACAGCAGTGCCTTTGGATTTCGAAATCCGCTGGAACTCAACAGACACCACGGCGAACGGAAAGTGGCGATTTCCGGGCGACACGCTACTCAACAACCTTGGACGCAAAGTTGTGCTTTGTCCATTTAGAATCGTGAATGTGACAGATACATTAAGATTCCGTGCCCTGGTTGCCAACGCCTCTTCGGATAGCATGTGGAGACCAGGTCGGGAGATAGCGATCATAACACCGCAAAGTCCGAACCGAAGCTACATGGCAATCAACTTCGCACCACCAACTTCCGGTTCGACGATTTTGCCTGCGGAAGGAAATGTGTATGCCGCAAAAACCACCAAGCCGTTTGCCAAGGGCGATCAATACACCTTCACGACAAAAGCAGTGAAGTACGATCCGGCAAATCGCGATTCGATTCTGAATCGCATCTATGTTGTCCCCAATCCGTATGTCGCGTACAGCCTCACCGAGGCTCCCGGCACAACATCTACCCGGCGCGGCGAAAACGATCTGCAGTTCCGCAACCTGCCGGCGAAGTGCACCATTCGCATTTACACCATAGTGGGTGAGCTGGTCACAACGATTCAGAAGGACGACAACACCAGCTTTGCGCGCTGGAATATTCTCTCCAGCGAGGGGCAAAGGCTCGCGTACGGCATCTATCTCTACCATGTTGATGCGCCGGGCCTCGGAGAGAAAATCGGACGTCTAGCTTTGATCAAATAAGGAATGGAGACGACTATGAAGATATTTGATAAATCTGTTTTCGATTTGTCCATTGCTACAACTGTGCTGCCGTTGAGGAACAAATCAACTGCCACGACCTTCAGGTCGTGGATAACAAATCGGGAATTTGTCCGGACTTTGGTCCCACAGTATTCTGGGGCTAAAGCCCGTCAATTCCTTTTGTCCCATATCCCCGACCTAAAGGTCGGGGCTATACTCTTGATTCTCGTTGTTGCGGTTTCCACTTCTTCCCACGCGCAGCTCTTTCGCAGCACGTCGAAGGTGGGAACGACGGCCGCACAGTTTTTGAAGATTGGCGTCGGCGCCCGCGCGATTGGGATGGGCTCGGCGCAGGTGGCCATGCAGGGAGACATTTCGGCGGTCTACTGGAATCCCGCGGCATTGTCGCGCATGCCGTTCACGAGTGAACTGACCTTCAACCATGTTGACTGGCTGGCGGACATCAATTACGATTTCGCTGCAGGCGTTCTTCACCTCGAAGAGTTTGGAACGCTGGGGCTTTCCGTGATTTCCCTCAGTGTCCCGGAAGATATCGTGCGAACGGTCGATTACCCTGAGGGCGACGGCCGCACGTGGGATGGCAGCTCGCTCGCAATCGGGCTGACCTATGCGAAATCCCTGACCGACCGGTTCTCGATCGGGTTCAATGCAAAGTTCGTGCGCGAAAGTGTGTGGAGCGAAAGTGCCAGCGGTTTTGCCCTTGACTTCGGAACGCTTTACAATTCCGAAATCCCGGGACTGTCACTCGGCGCGTCCATTTCCAACTTCGGCACTCGCCTGAAACTGAGCGGCCGCGACCTGCAGTTCAACAACGACCCGAACTCCAACGAGGGTAGCGGACCGAACCAGATTCCCTCTGAATACACGACGGAGAGTTTCGATATGCCGCTGTCGTTCCGCATCGGTATTGCCTACGAGCTGCGTGTTGCCGAAGATTTCCGGGCAACCACAGCCATCGATGCAACGCATCCGAATGACAACACCGAATACGTGAACAGCGGAATTGAACTTGCATGGCGTGAAATGCTCTTCGCACGCGTAGGCTACAAGTCGCTCTTCCTGCGCGACTCGGAGCAAGGACTGACATGGGGATTGGGCATTCACTATGCACTCGACAACTCTACAACGCTCAAGCTCGATTACGGCTTCGCGGAGTTCGGGCGACTGAAGAACGTTCAGTACTTTTCGCTGGGAGTGGGATTGTAAAAACCCCCCATCCTGAGGAGTCCCGACTTGTCGGGAACGAAGGATCTATCTGTGTTGAATCTGAAGAGGATTCTGGATTCTGGTTTCAAGATTCAAGTCTCTCGAAAAGCTCTGTCAGCAATAGCTGGCAGAGCTTTTCTGTTTTCACGACCCGAATCCTCCAACGGAGCCGTAGGTTGAATCTGCAATCCACCAGGGGTCTACTTTGCGAGAATCGGATCCCTCGTCGCACAAGGCACTCCTACCAATGACAGTGCGGAAACCCCGGGACTCGCGTCACGCTGAGCGAGCGCCTTTGGGCGAGTCGAATAGTCGGGACAGAAGTCCCGACCTACGGAACAGCAGGCTGTTGCTCGGGTCTCCGACCCGACGACGAAGAAACTGGTATGTACCACAGTAGTCGGGACAGGAGTCCCGACCTACAGAGTAATAGGCTGTTGGTCGGGATTGTCATTCCCTCAAAGGCGAAGAGTCCAGAATTCGGCATTC
>CAYJNF010000021.1:0-6165 GCA_964370915.1 uncultured Chitinophagales bacterium | reverse complement strand
GCTCACAAAAAAAGCCCCGTCAGCTTTCGCCAACAGGGCTTCATTGCCCACTCCTAATTCACCATTCCTAATTCCTCATTCCTCATTTCACCAGTACCATCTTACTCGTCTTCTCGAAGTTCCCAAACTTCAGTTTTGTCATTCCGAGGAATCCCGATGATTTGAATCGGGATGACGAGGAATCTGAATCTCGATTGATCAGATCCCTCGTCGCGTCAAGACGCTCCTCGGGATGACATGGAATTGAAAAGCCCCGTACATTGCTGCCGGGGCTTTGGATCGTCCTACACGCAGATTCATGCCCTTCGCTAAAAGCGCTCAGGGCTTATTCTATTTCACGAGCAACATCTTACTCGTCTTCGAGAAGTTGCCAAACTTCAACGTGTAGAAGTATGTTCCCGAAGCAGCAGGCTTGCCGCTGGCATCTTTTCCATCCCACAATACATTGCTTGTTCCACGGTCGTACTCTTCATTATTGATCAGCGTACGAACCTCGCGACCAACCACATCATACACCTTCAGTGAAATCTTGTCGCGAATCGGCAGGAAGAATCCGATTGTTGTTGATGGGTTGAATGGGTTCGGGTAATTCTGTTCCAGCTTGTAATCATCGGGCGATATGACCGTAAGGTCCTTTGCCTCAACGCCAAGCGAAGGATCTCGTTCAATCACGCGCAAGCTCCAGCGCTTCGGGTTGGGCACTTTTGTCGTCACAGTGTCAAACTTGACGAGCGAAACGTTCCAAGTCAGGTTGCGGAAGGTGAGCGTGTCAGAGAGTGCCTGATATGGTAGGATGAGATCCTCGCGCCCATCGCGATCGAGATCGGTGTTCCGGGCATACATTTTAGAGACGAATGAGGGATCAACGGTTTTGATCGTGTCTCTAATGCCCAACGAATCGCGGTAGGTCAGTGCGGTGTAGATGGTCGAGTCGCCGGGATAGACAACACTTGCAACCCAGTTCGCCGGAACGCGTTTGTCGCCACCCTGGAATTCGATCGTCATGACGTTGTACGGATACGCACCGGTGATATAGATTTGTTTCTTGCCATCGTTGTCGATGTCGCCGTAACCGTAGCCAAATCCGGTGCCGGTCAAGGCAGTGTGGCTCAGGCGGGTAACGCGCGTCGTGTCGATGATGCCGATGTTCTCTCCCGTGTTGTATGAAATCATGTGAACGATCCCCAGATTAATCGTACCCGTCGACGGATACGTCGGCAGATACACTTCCTCACGCCCATCGCCGTCGATGTCGTATGCCATACCCCCGAACAAAGCCACATCATCATATGCGGTCGTGCCAAGAAGCAAATGTGAGTTGCCCGTCAGTGTATCCGGCATGACAAACGTGTTGGCTCCGGTTACGCGGATAGGAGCTAGAATATTCTTGAGGTTCCAGTTATGAATGAGAATCTCCTTGTTGGCCGTTCCGTCAAAGTTTGCCGCGATCATACAAACCGGACTTCCGCCAAGCGCGTATGCACTTGCTCCCGCCTGTGTCCTGCTTACGAAGTAGTCAACATTGAAAGATGAAAAGCCGGGTTCGCCCGTGGTCCAATCTCCAACTCCGCTGATCACGTAGTACTTGTCGTCGGCGTTCGTTGATGAATTGTAGGCCACAAGAAGTTCCTGTTGACTGTCGCCATCAACGTCTCCAACTTCCATGTATTCGCAGTTGCCGGTAACATTGGTAATGAACGGCGGGCCTATGATCTGCGAGGGAGTAGTTCCATAGTTGTCACTGCCGACTACACCATCCCACTCAAAGATCATAATCCCATTGGAATTACTTTGATAGATGATCTCCCCTTTCCCGTCATTATCCAAGTCTCCAAACAAAACGTAGCGTGGAGTTGATCCTCCTCCACCGGAAGCAACGCGAGGCGAACTCCATACCATGCGAATCGAATCATTGCCAATTGCTTCGAAGACTGCAACTCCGCCTGCACCGCCGTAACTTGTCACTGCAATTTCCGACCTGTTATCGCCGTCAACATCGGTTGCAAAGGCACAACCTCGGATGCTCTTCAATTCGTTGAGCATGCTGTCGCGGGCATTGGCGGGTGATGGGCGCAGCGGAAAGCTGTACTTGGACGCGAGCCGTACCTGGGCTTCGGCAACACCCCATGTCAGAATTGCAACAAACAACATGAGTAGAGTTCTTTTCATCGTGTATGACTCCTTTTGTTATGTGTGAATGAAAAAGCTGGTGAGATGTCGACTATTGGACTGCCTCAATCTACCAAACGAGATTCTCGTTGTCAAGCTCTTGATTTTGGCAGCGAAATGAGTAAATTGAAACAAGATATTCGTATCGCAAACGGTGCGATACCCAATCTCATCTTCCAGTCTCAAATCAACTAAACCATAAACACTTGGAGGCACTCATGAAAGCAAGCCGTACCCTATTGTCGGTTGTTCTCATCGCTGTGCTGTCCCTTTCCCTCGCGGAACGAAGCGAAGCAAAAGTCTATGCCTCGTACGTTCGCTTTACGCAGGAAGGCTCGACAGCAGCATTTGACGGGAGTTTTGCCGACCGATCCGGTTGCGCAATCCGTTTTATCCTGAACCACGCAGCGGATTCCGTGGTCATCAATGTTGTACCTGCTGCCGGTGGCGCAGCAGTGAAGACACTGCGAAAAGTTTCCGTACCCGGTGGCGATAATGTAATGGTGTGGAATGGAAGCACCAACACCAACACACCGGCTCCGACAGGCGCGTACAAGGTACAGATCACTGCGTACCATCGCGGATTCGCGACGTACTCTGAGTACCACCTCACCACTCCGTCGATTTTTACACGAGGCGTTGGCAGCGTGAATAACCCGGCGTTGCAGTGGTTCGGTTTCATCTACACCGCGAGCAACGGCGGATATCTTACCGGAGTCGGTCGACATGCTTCCTCCGGTCGGCAGTGGGGCAACGTGCCGGATTCTGCATTCCTGACAACAACCGGCGTTCCGGTTGGCCCGAGCGAGCTTCGGTATGCGACAACCGTTGACCAGGACGGCTACGTGTATCTTATCGGACGCACGGCAAGGAGAATCTATCGCTATCATCTCGATACGCTCAACGTCGCATTGTTCGATTCAAGTGCATACGCCATGCAGATTCAGGGATTGGATGTGCGCGGCTCGGGCGCGGGCAAGGTTTTGTACGTGACAGGAGATAGCTCGATCTTTAGAATCCCGATCGGCACACAGAGCTTCAATACCATCCCGCCGACAACACTCGCACGCGTTACACCCGGCAAGCGCATGGTGTTCTGGGATGCAAAAGTGGGTGTAGACAATTCGTTGTACGTTATCTGGCGTGCAGACTCCACTTTCGGCAACTTCGGCACGCGTCCGCGCGGTATTGCCAAGTTCAATCTGTCAACGGGTTCCCTTCCCAAGACGTTTGCTGACACCGTGTGGACCTCGAGCATCCCCGACGGCGATCCCGTCACGCTTGCAATGTTCGATGGAGCGACCACGGCTTCCAGCGATGACATTCTGTATATGAACACCGATCTTGCTGCTCCGAATACATTTGGCAGCGGCATCTATGCATACACAACGTTGAACGCGACGCCAACCCGCGCTGTCGCGTGGGCAGATCCGGATAACAACAGCTCATCAACGAGAAGCGCGTTGGCCACCGATGTGCTTGGCAATATCATCTATTTCGAAAACTCCAACGAACAGGTTGTTCTTGTTTCACCATCGAGTGGCGCGAACAACTATACCTACACATCGTACAACCAGGTCAATGTCACGGCTGCCGGTATTGCGCCAATCTTTATGACGATTGCTGAAGCACGCTTTGACGGCAACGGCGACCGCAGGCCGGACCGCCTGGGTGACACGGTAAAAGTTATCGGCATCATCAACTCGGTCAACATTCAGACGACAAACTTTGGCTACTTCCTTCAGGATGCGGAAGCGGGCATTCACATATTCCGCAGCGGACTTGTCGGAGCGCCGAGCTTGCGTCCCGGCTATCGCGTTGAGGTGATTGGTCGAATCGAGATCTTCCGCGGCACAACGGAAATCGTTCCACCGAATCTCGCCACCGATATCACGATTCTCGACTCGAACAATGCAATAACTTCTATTCCGTTGACGATCACGCAATACATGGCCAATCCGGAAATGTACGAGAGTCGCCGCATTCAGCTGGCGCTCGCGCATCCGTTCAACTTCACGTCGGCACAATGGCCCGCAGCCGGCTCAAGCGCAAACCTGACCATCTGGAATGGCGTCGACGCAACCATCATGCGTATCGACAGCGATACGGAAGTCGATGGCAGCCCGTATCCGGCATTCCCGGTTCGCCTTACCGGTGTGGGAACACAATTCACGTCGGCATCAACGAACGACACAACCGGCTACCAGGTTACGCCAATGTTCATTGCGGACTTCGAGCCATTCAATGCACCACCGTTGGCAGGCTTCCGTTTGCTTACACCAGCAAACGGGTCGTCCATGGTGATCGACTCGGCCGCGAACTACAACTTCACGTGGCGTAAGGCAGTTGACTTCAACGCGTCAGATTCCGTTTTGACGTATCAGTTCAAGCCTGTCGCATTCACCGGATCGCTTTCGAATAACAGCGGCAGAGACACGGTAAAAACAGTGACAGGCGCAACGCTGCTTGGCTATCTCGGCACAGCGGAGCAACTTGTCTTCCGTTGGACATCGCTCGCAAAGGACACACCGAATCCGCCGGTATCGAGCGTCGATACATTCTCTGTGACACTGTTCCGGTCGTTCGTCCCACCGCCTGCAGGATGGAATGCACAAACCTCCGGCGTAACCACAACACTCTATTCCGTTAAAGCTGTCACGCCGGGTCTCGCGTGGGCAGCCGGTGCGGGTGGAAAAGTTTTGCTCACAACGAATGCGGGAACCACCTGGTCGTCGGTTGGCGGTGGTGGTATCGGCGTTGGAGATATCTACGCCATAGAGGCAGTCAGTTCAACAGCAGCCATCGTGACGACAACTCCCTCCACCACTTCGTACATCTTCCGCACGACCAACAGCGGTGCAACGTGGGACACAGTGTATGTCCAAGCTGGTGGATTCATCAACGCTATTAAGATGTTTGATGCGACAAACGGCATTGCCATGGGAGATCCAGTCGGCGGCAAATGGACAATCGTTCGCACAACCAATGGCGGCGCCACTTGGGCGCGGATTGCAACCGAACCGACCCAAGTTGGATCGGAAGCCGGATCCAACAACGGCATGGCAATCGTTGGTACGTCGAATATCTGGTTCCCCGCCAACACAAGCCCGTCAAAAGTCTATCGATCAACCAATGGTGGTGCGACTTGGACAGGAGTGAACCTGCCCTTCACGGCAACATTCACTGCCGGCATTTGGTTCAACAATACATTGAATGGCGTTGTAAGTGCAAACGGCGGACAAGCCGCTCGCACGACTGATGGCGGTGTGACATGGGCGTTAACAACATTGCCATCAACAGGCGCAAGCTACGCCGTTGCCGGATCGGGCAGCACGTTCTTCGCATCACGCGGTTCGATTGTGGCAATTAGCACGAACCAAGGACTAACATGGACTCAGTCCTATGCCGGAGGCATTGGTACGACGCTGGAACATCTGAGCATGGTCGCAGTTGGTTCGAACATTGCCGGATGGCTTGTAAGCTCAACAGGCGGCATCGCTTCCTTCTATGGAACGCTTACCGGTGTTGGAGATCCGGTGTCGAGCGGAATTCCGGAGACCTTCGTACTCGCGCAGAACTATCCGAATCCCTTCAATCCCACGACGACAGTTCGCTACAGCCTGCCAACAGAATCATTTGTTTCGTTGAAGGTGTACAACGTACTCGGACAAGAAGTCGTCACGTTGAAGGAAGAAGCGCAAGCAGCAGGAACATTCAATGTGGTTTGGAATGGCAGGAACAACGTCGGCAGTCAGGTTGCGAGCGGTATGTATCTCTATCGTCTCGAAGCCAGGCCGGTTGATGGCAGCCAGCCATTCACATCGTTGAAGAAAATGATACTTCTCAAGTAAGGACAACATCCTGAACGAAGTGAAGGATCTGATTCTCGTGCAGTAAACTCTTGGTGGATTAGAGATTCAGGATTCAAGTCGTGAAAACAAAAAAGCTCTGTCAACGAAAGCTGGCAGAGCTTTTGTGTTCACGACATCCTAAAAC
>CAYJNF010000020.1:8723-17013 GCA_964370915.1 uncultured Chitinophagales bacterium | reverse complement strand
ATGAGAAGCATATTCTTGCATTCTGTTATCGTCATTCTTGTACTAGTCGGTGCATCGTGCTCTTCGACGAATGCCAGGAAGCGACTCGTTGTGTACTCTCCGCACGGCAAAGAGATGCTGTCGGCGTTCGAAAAGCAATTCGAGGCGACGCATCCGGATGTTGATGTGCAGTGGTTGGATATGGGCTCGCAGGATGCCTATGATCGCATTCGCACCGAACGACACAATCCCCAGGCTGATATTTGGTGGGGAGCTCCGCTCACAACGTTTGCAAAAGCGGAAGCCGAAAGTCTGCTGGAACGCTACATCCCGAGCTGGGATCGGGCGATTGCATTCGAAAGCAAGAGTGATCACGGGTTCTGGTATGGAACCTTCTCGACACCCGAAGTGATCATGTACAACAATCGTCTGGTGACGGAAACCGAGGCGCCCAAGGACTGGGACGAATTATTGAATCCCAAATGGCAGAACAAGATCATCGTTCGCTATCCGCTTGCATCCGGTACGATGCGAATCATCTTTTCTGCACTGATACAACGTGAGGCGGCGCGAAGCGGCAATGCCGACGCCGGCTTTGAATGGTTGCGCAAGTTGGATGCTAATACGAAGACGTATGCCGCCGATCCGACGCAGCTGTACCTCAAGATCGCGAGGGAAGAAGGCTTGGTCACGCTTTGGAATCTTCCCGATGTTGTGATTCAGTCACAGCTCAATGGCTACCCTTTTGGCTACGTCATTCCGAAGAGCGGAACGCCCATGATCACCGATTGCATTGCGATTGTCCGGGGGACTCAACACAAGAAAGAAGCAGAAGCATTCTACGAATTTGTGACCTCGAAGGACGCGATGCTGCAACAAGCGAAGGAATACTACCGCATTCCGTCGCGCACCGATTTGGCAAAGCAGGATTTGCCGGAATGGATTCGCTCACTCGACATCGTTCCAATGAAGATCAACTGGCAGGAACTTGAAGCCAACGAAAAATTGTGGATGAAACGCTGGGACGAGGAAGTGAAAGGGAAAGGGCACGCCTCATGACAATCCGGTTCGCGAATCACTACCAGTTGTTCAACCGCAATAGTCTTTATTTCACAAGAACATCTTGTCACTCGTAACTCTTCTCAATCTCTCAAAGCAATTCAAGACCACGACGGCCGTCCGGGATGTGAATCTTGAGATTCAGTCCGGAGAGTTCTTTTCAATACTCGGTCCAAGCGGTTGTGGAAAGACAACGCTGCTTCGCATGATTGCCGGGTTTGAGCAGCCTACTGCCGGCAGCATCTTCATCAACGGTTCGGACGTGACGAACATTCCGCCGCAGGGGCGCGGCATTGGCATGGTATTCCAGAACTATGCACTGTTTCCGCACATGACTGTGGGGGAGAACGTCTCCTTCGGACTGGAAACGCAACGACTTCCCGGGGTAGAAATTCGCGAGCGTGTCAAGAAGATCCTTGAGGCTGTCAACTTGATTCACAAGATTGACGTCCCGGTCCCGCAGCTGAGTGGAGGCGAGCAACAACGCGTTGCCGTCGCCCGCGCAATAGTCGTCGAGCCTGCCGTCTTACTCTTCGATGAGCCTCTGAGCAATCTCGATGTTTCGCTCCGTGTGAAAACCCGCGAAGAGATCCGCATGCTGCAACGGCGCACCGGCATCACGACAATCTATGTCACGCACGACCAGTCGGAGGCAATGAGTCTGTCGGATCGCATCGGCGTGATGCGCGCCGGTCAACTTGTGCAGATCGGGACGCCGGAGGAGATGTATGAGATGCCGCAGTCCGCTTTCGTAGCGGAGTTTCTCGGAGGTGCGAATATCCTGAGCGGTCGTGTGGTGGTCGAGGATTTGAGTTTTATGGTCGGTGGTTTCCCCATTGCCGTGCCTGCAACAACCCTGATGGGGTTGAGCAACGGCGAAGCAACGCTCGCAGTGAAACCGGAAGCGATCATGCTCTCAGCGACCGTGCACAAGGGAGAGTATGAAGGGATCGTCCTTCACCGGGAATACCTGGGCTTCATTACGAATTTTGTTGTCCGGACGCAAGGCGTTGAGTTGCGCGTGAGCATGATGAGTTCTGCGATGACGAGAATGACCCGCGCGGGCGCGGTTGTGGGCGTGAGTTTTGATTGGTCGAGATGCCTGATCATGCCGCAATGAACCGTTCGAAACTTCCATATGTCATTCCGATCCTGAGTCTTGCGTTCATCTATGTGGGCTATGTCCTGTTTCCCTTGGGGAACATGCTGTGGGAGAGCGTGCATATCGATGGCGTCTTTACCGTCGACAATTACCTCCAAACATTGGATCCCCGTTCGTCTTCGAATATCGAGGCAGTGTGGAATTCTGTTCTCGTGTCTATCCTCTCGGTCGCGTTCTCAGGCGTTGTGGGAGTGCTCTTTGCTTTTGTGTTTACACAATGCGACTTTCCGTTTCGAGGCATCGTGTCGCGTGTCGCCGTCCTTCCTCTTGCGTTGCCTCCGCTTGTTGGTGTGATTTCTTTTTTGTTTGTCTTTGGTGAAAGCGGCATTCTTCCGAGAGTGCTTGAGTGGCTCGTGGGAGTAAAGGCTGGTGTTGTCGCGCTTGACGGCTTGAGTGCGATCGTTGCCGTGCATACGTACTCGTTCTATGTATACTTCTATCTGTTTGCAGTGAGTGCCCTCCGGTCCATCGATGCCTCCCAGCTTGAAGCGGCCGATAGTCTGGGCGCATCGCAATGGAGAATTGTCCGGCAGATCGTCCTTCCCGAATTGAAACCCGCAATGCTTGGTGCATCGATACTCACGTTCATGACGAGCATGGCATCATTCTCGGCGCCTCTCTTGTTCGGTGGTGAGAAACGATTCATGACACTGCAAATTTACAACGCAAAGCTGAACGGAGAAATCGGGCTTGCCTCCACATATGCAGTTGGCCTGGCGTTTGTCTCTTTGCTGTTCTTCGTGCTGCTGAGATTCGTCGGGTCATCGGCTGGCGCGCGATCGTCGAAAGGTGTTGTTCGGACGGGAACGATCAGGATGCGCGCGCGAACCCGGCGGCTTCTTGTGGCGTTGTGTTTACTGATTCTCACGTTCGAAATTCTCCCCATCCTGACGATCCTGATCATCTCCTTTGCCAAAGAAGGATCATGGACATGGCAGATTGTTCCGAACGTGTACACGGTGGAAAACTATGTCAAACTGTTCAACGAGCCGCAGGTGTTTGAGCCGCTTGTCAACAGTACGCTTATGAGCATTGTCACGGTGGTGGCTGCAGTGGTGGTGGGCGTTGCGGTCGCGTATCTTCTGACAAAGGGGAATCTCGGACGCTGGCGGCTGGGTGCAGAAACTCTTGCAACGCTTCCGTTTGCAATTCCGGGGACAGTAATTGCCATTGCCTTGATTCTTGCGTTTAACGCTCCGTCGATATTCAGTGCGAACAGCGTTTTGGTCGGAACGTTCTGGATACTTCCGCTCGCTTACTTCGTGCGCATGTTTCCGATGGTCGTGCGTTCCACGTCGGCATCACTGGAGCAGGTCGATCCGTCGTTGATGGAAGCAGGACAAACATTCGGGGCGGGGTTGTGGAGGAGATTTTGGAAGATTCTCCTGCCGACCATTTCGCCCGGGATAATCTCGGGGGCATTGCTGGTGATGATTACCGCGCTAGGGGAGTTTGTCTCCTCAGTTTTGCTGTACACGTACTCGAACCGACCGATTGCGGTGGAGATACTTGCGCAAATGCGGACGTACAACTTCGGAGCCGCAGCGGCGTACTCGATGATTTTGCTGGTCTTCATTCTTGCGCTCACAGCTCTTGCCAATGCCATCACAAAGCATAGCACGTTTGATCAAAACGAGTTCAGCGTCCGCTAATCGAAGTGAAACGAAGGCGGGACCTCGTGGATAATGGGAGATGGCAAGGACTCCTGATGGTTTTCCCTCGGTTATTGTGTCACGGTGGGGAGTTGCTTATATTAACTCCGCAATCACCATGCACTCGTAGCTCAATTGGATACCTGCCTGCCGGCAGGCAGGGAGCGTTGGTCGGGGCCTTGGACACACGTCGGATGTGGAACGCAGATTGAGGGAACACAACGCAGGCAGAACAAGATCCATTAGGAGTAGAAGACCATTTCACCTGGTTTATCACGAAGCATTTGAAACACGGGCGGAAGCAATAGCCAGAGAACGGAAATTCAAAACTGGATCTGGCAGAGAATACCTTATGAAGTGCATCACCATGCACTCGTAGCTCAATTGGATAGAGCGTTGGCCTCCGAAGCCAAAGGTTTCGGGTTCGACTCCCGACGAGTGTACAAACAAATTCACATCAGGCATTTTCATTTTTCGGAGGCAACTTAACAGACTATGCTTAAAGCACAAAAAAGAATATCGAAGCGCGAAATGAAACAGGACGCTTTGGTATCATCGATGGCGAAAGCCACGACGTTTTTTGAAACGTACAAGAAGAACATCGGGTTGGTTGTTGGAGGCGTGCTCGTGCTGATCATTGCCACGGTCGCATTTGTCAGTAACCGGAAATCACAAAATGAAGAAGCGTCGGCAAAACTGGGGAGCGTCTATTCCTACTATGATAACAATCAGTTCCAGATTGCCGTCGACGGTATTCCCGAACGAAAGATCACCGGACTGAAGTCCATCGTTGATCAGTACGGTTCGACCGACGCCGGGAACTTTGCCCAGTTCTATCTTGCGAACGCGTATTTTCAACTCGGCAAATACGACGAAGCCCTCACCAATTTTGAAGACTTCAGCGCCAGTGAACCGTACCTCGTTATTTCGCGGCTGACCGGCATTGCTGCCTGCTACGAGGTGAAGGGTCAATTCGAGAAGGCCGCGGAGAATTATGAAAAGGCTGCCTTGAACTATCCCAAGGATATTGATGCGGCGGCGAACCTGAACAATGCTGCCAACAATTTCATGCTCGCCGGCAATAAGGAACGGGCGCTTGATCTCTTCAAGAAATTGAAGAAAGAGTACCCGACGACTCAATACGGCCGCGACGCTGACCGTTACATCACAAGGCTGGAAGCTTAGACTGAAGTTCGAATTGCTGGCGACAATGGAAGCAATCGTCGTTGACCGATGCACCGTCAACGCGCCATTGTCGCCGTTCTGTTCGTAGGGCGACAAAAGGATGTCGTTGCGTCCACTGCAACTTTTCATCAGGTTTGACGAAGAATAGCTGAGACCACGAGTGCGCGCTCACTATACGTACAGACTCACCATCCGTCCATGAGGCTCCGCCGGATATTATATCTTAGCGGCTCGGCTCTTTCGTTTATCATCGTCTTTATTATCGACGTGATTCGGAAGAACGTCGAGCTGGATGTTGGCGGACTCAATGTTCTCCGTGACCTCCTCACCATCGGCGCATTCGTTCTCATTTATCTCTACCTCGATTCGGCAAAAGTACACGCCACGCTCACACCGTCGAAACGCCTTGGCCTGGTGATGATCTATGCTGTGCTCACGCTGTTTCTCTCACTCGTGGTGTACGGCATCGCCGATGACAATTTTGATACGAAAGGATTCGACCTTCTCCCTCTCACCTACGGCCAATTGTTTCTCGCCAGATTCCTCGGGATACTCTATGGTGTGTTTGCCATTCTTGTGTTTCGGCTCGTTCGCGGTCTCATCTTCTTCAAACGGAAACGCGAAACGGAACGCAACTTCCTGATCTTCGTCGGACTTACACTTGCGACCTCTCTCTCGACTCTCACGCTGGAACCTCTGGAGACAAGCACGCTCACGGCAATTCTGGTTGGCTTCTCGGTGCTGTTTGCCATCATCAATTCGTTCCGACTTCCATGGATTGTCTACCTCTCAAAACGGGAAAAGATCTTCGGGCTGATCTATGGGTTTATTCTCTTCGTGGCATTCATCGGACTCAATACCATGTTGAATATTGAGAGTGGAGTGATCAAAAGATCCTTGCTCTATTATTCGTATCCGCTTCACCGCTTCGTGATGCTCACGACCATCTTCGGCAATATCTACTTCGGCATGGCGTTCATCAGCACGCTCTTCCACCTGCCGACGGCCGAGGCGTTTGACAGGAAATCCAGCGAAGTCGCGTCGTTGCACAACCTGAGCCGGCTGGTGACGCAGGTCTTCGATTTCAAAGAGCTGGTGGAAACAGTGACGTCCATGACGTTGCAGGTGTGTGAAGCGAAGAGCTGCTGGCTTGAGCTGATTCATGATGGCGAGGAAGAGGAACATGTAAAGCAGATTGGCGATCACGCACTTCTGCATATCGCCGGTCCGAGGAAGTATGTTGTGCAACTTGTTGCACGGAAGAATATCCCACCCGATGAAATCAATGCCCTTCTCTCGGCAGGTGACAAAACTCTTCGCGACGAGGTTATCGAAAGCCGGATACCGATTGTTATCGACGATCTGATGCGGGACAACAGATTCAAGAAGCTCCCGAAATCCAAATCGCCCATCGGTTCGATTGTTGTTGTGCCGCTGGTATCGCACTCGGGCATGATCGGCATTCTCTACGCCACGAAAGAGATGCCGTATGGATTCTTCAAGGATGACATCGACGTGCTCTCGGCATTTGCCGATCAGGCAACGATTGCGATTGAGAATTCGCGCCTGATCAAGAAATCGATTGAACGTGAACGGCTGCTGCGCGAGATGACGCTGGCGCAGGAAATCCAACGGAAGCTGCTTCCCCAATCGTTGCCACAGCGTCCTACATTTGAGATCGATGCCGTCTCAACGCCGGCATTTGAAGTGGGTGGCGACTACTATGATGTTGTCGAACTTGATGGCGAGAAGGTGGGCATTGTGGTGGGCGATGTGTCCGGGAAAGGTGTGTCGGCGGCGTTCTACATGGCGGAGGTAAAGGGAATCTTCCAGTCGCTCAGCAGGTTGTATACCTCACCCCGCAATTTCATGATCAAGGCGAACGAAGCGTTGTCGCGCTCTATTGACAAACATTCGTTTGTTAGTTTAATTTATGCGGTGGTGGATGCCGCGAGTGGTGAGCTGACGCTTGCCCGCGCGGGGCATTGCCCCTTGTTGCATCTCTCAGGCGATTCGGTAACCTACCTTCGTCCCGGTGGCATGGGACTCGGACTCACCGACGGGACGGCGTTTCAGTCAAGTATGGAAGAGTGTGTCATACAGCTAAAGCCCGGGGACATCTGTGTATTCTACACGGATGGGGTAACCGAAGCGCGGCGCGGCGACGACGAGTTTGGATATGAACGCTTATGGCAAACCGTCGTTGCATCGAAACATAAATCGGCGACAGAATTGAAGGACGAAATTCTGCATACAGTGAAAATGCACGCCGAGAAAGAAGAGAACGACGACGACCTCACGGTTGTGGTCGTAAAGTGGCTGGGGGATTCACGGGCTTGAGACTATTATCTGGAGGAGTTCCATGAGTGATTTCAAAATTGCTCAACGAGAAACAAGCAACGTCAACGTGCTTGAACTGAAAGGTTATCTCGATGCGCACACGGCGCCCAAGCTGGAAGAAGCATTTCAGGAGCTTCTGAAAACAGACCGCACACGAATTGTGGTCAACTGCCGCGATCTCTCGTATATAAGTAGTGCAGGGCTTGGTGTGTTTATGGCGTTCATTGAGGATGTGCGGGAAAAATCGGGTGACATCAAATTGACGAACATGTCCACCAAGGTGTACAACGTGTTCGACCTGCTCGGCTTTCCGCTGCTCTACGAGATTTTCAAGGATGAATCGGAAGCCGTGAAGAAATTCAATGACAAGAAGTGAGTGCGTCGTTCCTGAGCTCGTGTGAAAAAGCAAACACTCAAAATAGATAGCAAAACCGATCAGCTTGTTGCCGTCCGGGAGTTTGTCTCGCAGGCTGCGTACGCCTCCGGCTTCAATGACGAAGACGTGAGCAAGATCGCCCTTGCCGTTGACGAAGCGTGCACCAATGTGATCAAGCACGCGTATCGCTTCGAGCGGGACAAGAAGATCACCATTTCCGTGCACGCCGATCACGGCAAGTTCGAAATCTCCATTGTTGATAACGGAAAGCAGTTCGATCCGTCGAAAGTGGAAGCACCCGACATGAAAGAATATCTCAGCACCTACCGCCGCGGGGGCCTTGGCGTGTATCTGATGAAGTCGCTGATGGACAAAGTTGAATACGACATCGAGCCGGGCAAGCGCAATCAGGTCAGATTGACTAAACATATTCCCCGATAATTTCCTTCCGTGCATGACACCAGCACGTACGCAGTCCGATCATACGCTGCCCGAATCCTACGAAAGTCATTTCGAGCACACCGCACTCTTCGAGTT
>CAYJNF010000020.1:0-8623 GCA_964370915.1 uncultured Chitinophagales bacterium | reverse complement strand
CGCTCGCTGGCAAATATTTCCGCAACGGCCATCGAGAAGAGCAGAACAGTCGAACAGGTACAGCAGGTCAATCGCAAACTCGACAGAAAAATCCAGGAGCTTAACACGCTGTTTGATCTGAGCAAGGAATACGGCTCACTGCTCGATACGGAAAAGCTGATACGCCTGCTCGTGTTCTCACTTCTCGGACAGGTCGGCGTGAATCGGTACATCATCTGCTTGAAGCAGGGAAGCGACGTGCGCATTGCGGCGTCAAAAGTGGATGGAATGTTGCCGCAATCCGAATTGCTGAAGACTCTGTTCAAGCTCAAGACAACGACGCTCGTCGGCAATCTCTCGACGCTGGGGGTGCAGAACGCCCGCGACGTACTCTCCGGTCTCAAGATGGCACTCGTGGTGCCGATGAGCATTCAGGGAGAGAACAAAGGGCTGATGATACTCGGCGAGAAACTTTCCACCCAGCCGTTCGCCGAAACGGAGTTCGAGTTTCTTACGTCGCTCGCCAATCTTGCCATCATCTCGCTGGAGAATGCCCGGCTGTTCAAGGAAGCCATTGAGAAGCAGCGGATGGAAGATGAGTTGATGATCGCGAGGGAAATCCAGAAAGGACTTCTGCCGAATGTTCTTCCTGAACTTGACGGCATTGACATTGCTGCGACCAACATTTCTTCAAAGCAGGTAGGCGGCGACTACTACGATGTGATTCCGGCCGGCGAACACCGCCACATGATCGCGATCGGCGATGTGTCGGGCAAGGGAACGCCGGCTGCGCTGCTGATGGCAAGCATTCAGGCGAGCATTCGCGCACTCGTGCCCTTGAACCTTTCGTTGAGTGAGCTGACAGGTCGTGTGAATGATCTGATGTGCGAAAACACGGGCGGCAGCAAGTTCGTCACGTTCTTCTGGGGTTTCATTGACACGCAAGCAATGACACTCAACTATGTGAATGCCGGACACAACTATCCCTACGTGCTCCACTCCGACGGCTCATTGCGACGACTCGACAAAGGGGGAATGATTCTCGGCATCATGAAAACATCGATTCCGTACGAGGAAGAGATCGTGCAATTGCGGTCGGGCGATTTGCTGTTTCTGTTTACTGATGGCGTGAGCGAAGCGATGAGCCGCGATTCAGTGGAGTATGGCGAGGAACGGATTGAGACTGTTCTTCATCATCATCGGGAATCTCCCGCACAGGATATCATCGACCATTTTCACGAAGACATTCTGCGGCACGCCGGTGGCGCGCAGCAATCGGACGATATTACGATGATGGTAATTAAAGCAACATTCACAACCGGGGAAAGGTGAAACCATGTTTGCAGCATATTCGCTCAACAGATTATTGGCCATCGTGGTAGCACTTGGTTCGTTGTTCTTGATGATCGAAACGATGATTGAGCATTGGGGCGTACTCTCACAGGAGCCGGTGGCGTTTATTCCAATTACCGGTGGCCTGCTCGGCTTTCTTGTGGCCGCCGTGACTATCATCCGGTGGAATGAAAAGAGCATTCGCGTGTTGCACTACCTGCTGCTCGGCTTTCTTGTTGTGTCGATTGGCGGACTCTATTTCCACATCGCAGAGGAAGACGAAGCCGACATGACAGAGGAAACACGCGAGCACGAATCAAAAGAAAAAGAGAAGCCGCTGCTTGCTCCGTTGTCGTTTGCAGGTCTCGCCGTTGTCGGGTTGCTCGGCACATCGAGAAGATGGCCGGCAGAAGTTGTGTAGTCAATCCAATCCAAGGTCTTGCTGCGATGTCCGCAAGTGTTTGAATGAGTCCCTCAGGGACGATCTGTTCGTAGTTCAGTCATTCTCAGCAAATCGAATTAAGCTCCGTTAGGTCTACGCTCGTAGAGAGCGTCCTGTTGATCAGTTAAGATCTTTCCGACACACGCTAAATCAGACATTCATCAATTCAGTTGCAAGAGCACGAAAATGAACCTTGGAGTCCTATTCCTTACACTGACATTGTCGTTGCAGCAGGTTCTCGCCCAGTCCAACGATCAATGGCGTGACACATTCAATGATGATAGTGCTGCGTATGTGTCGCACGGACGCAATCCCTACTTCATTCTTGAACCGGGATATCGGTTACATTTGAAAGGAAGGGAGAACGCGAAATCTGTCGATCTCGTCATCACCGTGCTCGATGAGACGATGATCGTCGATGGTGTCGAGACGAGAGTTGTTGAAGAGCGGGAATCTGTTGATGGTACAGTGGTCGAGATCTCGCGTAACTTCTTTGCCATCGGCAAGCGCACGAACAATGTGTACTACTTCGGGGAAGAAGTGGACATGTACAAGAACGGAAAGCTCGCCGGGCATGAAGGCGCCTGGCAATCGGGAGCCAGTGGTGCGAGATTTGGGCTCATGATTCCCGGCAAGCCGCAAAACGGATTGCGATACTACCAGGAGATCGCCCCTGACATTGCCATGGATCGGGCTGAGGTTATCAGCACATCGGAGGTCCTGAAAACACCAGCAGGCCGTTTTGAGAATTGTCTGAAGACGGAAGAGACAACGCCTCTTGAGCCCAAAGAAAAAGGATATAAGTGCTATGCGAAGGGTGTCGGTCTTGTGCAAGATGCAGGCCTGGTTCTTATGCGATATGGTTTTGAGAAGAAGTGAGAATGATCGATCAAGCGTATGAGCGATTACTATGCATCAAACCTCTCCGCTGAAAGGCTGGAGCGCTGCTATGAGATTGCACCGGAACGCGTAAAGCGATATCTCATCCAAGAAATCGAATATGTTCTAGAACGTATCGCCCCCGGCGACCTAGTGCTGGAACTAGGATGCGGCTATGGACGAGTGCTTCCCGTGCTTTCTTCGAGGGGGCGATTGGTCGTAGGCGTTGATACATCCGCCGCCAGCTTACGGTATGCGCACAAACTTCTCTGCACGGCTGCGAATTGCCTTCTCGTCCAGGCAGACGCAGCACAGCTTGCGTTTCCTGACTGCACCTTCGACGTCGTTGTCTGCATCCAGAACGGCATATCAGCGTTCCATGTCAATCAGGAGCATCTCGTCAAGGAAAGTGTCCGTGTCGCGAAGAGAGGAGGGACAATTCTCTTTTCCAGTTACTCGGCAAAGTTTTGGGATCATCGGTTGGAATGGTTCTGCCGACAATCGTCTGCGGGCCTGCTGGGCGAAATCGATTTCGAGAAGACCGGAGACGGAGTCATCGTCTGCAAGGATGGATTCACAGCCTCTACCGTAAGCGCTGAAGGGTTCCTTGAACTCGCCGCCGGATGCAATGTTGACACAAGAGTGGCCGAAGTGGATCAGTCAATCGTGTTTTGTGAAATGCGAAGGCGGTGAGCTGCCCTCATGGTCACGGCGAGCGTCACGTCTATGCAAAGAAGCAAATGCTAGGAGT
Organism: uncultured Chitinophagales bacterium; assembly: GCA_964370915.1. Classification (GTDB taxonomy): domain Bacteria; phylum Bacteroidota; class Ignavibacteria; order UBA10030; family UBA6906; genus CAADGV01. The sequence goes on along the minus strand of CAYJNF010000020.1, from coordinate 5,240 downwards.
AACAATGAAACGATTGCCAACGATCATCGATGTTACGATTGACAACGTCGATACAACCGGCTTCTTCTGCTATATGAGCAAGAGAAAATCCGAAGGGTACGCCCGAAAACTCAACTGGCTGAAGGAACGATTCGACGAGGGACTTCTAATCAAGATGCTTGCATTGCCCGAACGCGGGTTTATTGAATACGTACCGGGTGAGTATGCGTGGCGGGCTGTGAACGCCAAGGGGTTCATGTTCATTCACTGCCTGTGGGTTGTCGGACAAAGCAAAGGGAAGGGACACGCTGCACGGCTGTTGAACCTGTGCATCGAAGATGCAAAAGCATCAGGTATGAAGGGCGTTGCTATGATGACGAGCGGGGGCAACTGGCTGCTGGGGAAAAGGTTGCTGGTCAAGAATGGATTCGCATCGGTGGAGAGTGCAGCGCCAAACTTTGAGCTCCTCGTCAAGAAGTTCCATGATACTCCTTCACCATCGTTTGTGAAAGATGTGGACGGGCGCGTGAAGCAATACAGATCCGGGTTCACGGTATTCAGGTCGGATCAGTGCCCCTATCTGGAAGATGCGACGAACACCGTGCGCGAGTTTGCGAAGGAACGGAGCGAGAAATTCAAAGTTGTCGAAATGAAAACAGCGGAAGATGTCCGTACGCTCGCGCCATCGCTCTATGGTGTCTTCAGCATCGTCTATCGAGGCAAACTCCTTTCCCATCACTACCTGCTGAAGAAAGACCTTGTGGAGCGGGTCAAAGGTCTCGAAGGTAGCCAATTACAACCCTGAACAGGGCGACTCATTCACATCACACAAGGAGGTTCGTATGGTTTCCATCATATCATTGTGGTTGCCGATTCTGCTCTCGGCAGTATTCGTGTTCATCGCCAGCTCTGTCATTCACATGGTGCTCACCTATCATTACAAGGATTTCAAATCAGTGCCGGAGGAAGACAAGCTGCTGGACGCAATGCGCGCACTGAATCTGCCGGCGGGCGAGTACCTGGTCCCATGTGCACGGAGTCCGCAAGAACGAAAGTCTCCGGAGTTTCAGGAGAAAATGAAAAAGGGACCGGCGTTGCTGCTAACAGTATGGGAAAGCGGAATGGGCTCGATGGGAATCAATCTGGCTCAATGGTTCGTGTATTCCGTGATCGTGGGGATATTCGCGGCATACGTTGCCGGTCGAGCTTTGGGACCGGGCGCACACTATTTGACCGTGTTCCGGTTCGCCGGCGCAACGGCGTTCATGTGTTACACCGTCGCGCAATGGCAGGAGTCGATTTGGTTCAAGCGTTCATGGGGAAGAACAGTTCGCGCGACGTTCGATGGATTGGTGTTCGCACTGCTGACCGCCGGGACATTCGGATGGCTGTGGCCCGCTGAGTGAGCCGACAGTTGTTTTCGAGCGATGCTCGGGAAATCCTATCGGTGAGGAAGGCCGGTCAGACTTCCCGACAATTTTGCCCCAACTACTTCATGCAACAGTCAGCCACGTGCTCAACGAACTAACAGTATCGACCCCCGGCCGAATCTGCCTCTTCGGTGAACATCAGGACTACCTTGGCCTCCCTGTTGTTCCCGCCGCCGTTTCACTTCGCATGACCATCCACGGCAAGCGACGCAAGGATCGGTGCGTGAACATCTCGCTGCCCGACATCATGTCGAGCGAAACATTTCTCCTCGACGATTCTCACATCTACACAAAAAGAAATGACTACTTTCGCAGTGCGGTGAAAGTGCTGCAACTGCATCAGTTCAGTTTTTCGCATGGGTTCGATTGCAGTGTGAAGAGTCAGATTCCAAAGCAAGCCGGCACATCAAGTTCATCTGCGCTTGTTGTTGGTTGGGTGAATTTCCTTGCGCTGATGAGCGATCAGCATCGGCAACTGCCGCCCGAACTTCTTGCGCGCTATGCGCACCAGGCAGAAGTGCTGGAGTTTAGTGAAGCAGGCGGCATGATGGACCAGTACTCCACGGCGTATGGCGGCGTCGTTGCGATAGATTTTGTTCCCGAAGTGCGAGTTGAACCGCTCAACGTTCAGTTGAAGACATTCGTTCTCGGCGATTCATTGGAGCCTAAAGACACACAGGCAATTCTTACGCGCGTGAAAATGGGCGTGTTGGATATCGTGCGACGACTTGGAGTGAACCACACGACATTCCATCTTACAAGTGTAACCTCGGACGATCTTGAACAATACAAGCGCGACCTGCAAGAAGAAGAATACCGGCTTCTTGCCGGTACAATCCGGAATCATGAACTCACGCGTGAGGCCCGAGAGCTGCTTGCAGATCAAGAACCGAAGCATCGACGCGTCGGGGAATTGTTAACGGAGCATCACGCGATTCTGCGCGATGTGCTGCGCATTTCAACCGGCAAAATCGACCGCATGCTTGAGGCAGCGATGAATGCAGGCGCATATGGAGGAAAAATCAACGGCTCCGGTGGCGGCGGATGCATGTTTGTGTATGCGCCTGAGAAGAGTGAACGGGTGGCAGAAGCCATCGAGCGCGTTGGAGGCAAGGCATACATCGTGACGGTCGATGAGGGATCGAAGGTGATTGGGAATGGATAAGAACATCATTATCCTTGCCGGTGGTGCGTCCTCGCGCATGAAGCGGTCGGGCAGTGCCAGAGCGGTTGACAAGAGGCTTGCAGATGAGATCAAGAGCAAGCCCAAATCAATGCTTGCGGTCGGGGGAAGTGGCCGTCCGTTTCTGGATTACCTTCTCTTCAATATTGACAAGGCCGGTTACTCACAGGCGGTGATTGTTGTTGGTGAGAATGATGATTCCATCCGACCATACTACGAGAGTGCAGCCGGAAGGGAGAACATTCACAATCTCACTATCGCATTTGCTCTCCAGAAAATTCCCGACGGACGGGATAAACCTCTCGGCACCGCAGACGCGTTGATGCAGGCATTGTACGTGCTGCCGCAATGGAAGGGACAGCGATGCACAGTCTGCAACGGAGACAATCTCTACTCGGTTACCGCGTTGAAGTCGCTGCTCGCCGATGAGCACGAAGGAGCAATGATCGACTATGACCGGGCGGCGCTTCAGTTTTCCGAGGAACGCATCGCACAGTTTGCGGTGACGATGAAGGACGAAAGCGGATTTCTTTCCGACATCATCGAAAAGCCTTCGCTGCACGAACTTGGTCTGGCAAAAAATGCTCACGGGCGAATCGGGGTCAGCATGAACATCTGGCGATTCACGTATGAACGCATTCTCCCATTTCTCGAAAGCCTTCCCATCCATCCGGTCCGGCAGGAGAAGGAACTTCCGGTGGCAGTCAAGGCAATGATCGCCGCGCACCCGCGCTCGGTCTTTGCCATTCCGTTGGCCGAGCATGTGATCGATTTGACTACCCAAGCCGACATTCCCATTGTGCAAGAATATCTGCGCAAAGAATTTCCATCGATGCAAAGGTAACTGTATGACGACACGAAGAGAGTTTGTGAAAGAAACCGCGACCATCGCCGCCGGATTGTCGATACTCAATTCACCGCTCCAGATGTTTGCCTCGGAACAGAAATCCAAAATCAGGTTAGGGTTCATCGGAGTCGGATTGCGCGGCCAGGACCATCTGGGAGAGGCATTGAAGCGAAACGACATCGAGGTGATTGCCATCTGCGACCCGGATACTGATTCGGCGATTCCGCGTTCCCGCAAGATTATTCAAGATGCCGGTGTGAAGAAGAAAGTGGCAGAGTACACGAAGGGAGATTATGACTACCGGAACTTACTGAAGCGCGACGATATCGATGCGGTGATTGTGTCAACGCCGTGGGAATGGCACGCCATGCAGGGTGTTGATGCAATGAAAGCCGGCAAAGCAGTCGGCATGGAAGTGTGCGGGGCAACGGACATCGAGGAGTGTTGGGATCTGGTGGAAACATACGAGGAGACCGGAGTGCCGTTCTTCGGGTTGGAAAACGTCTGCTACCGGCGCGACGTCATGGCGGTGCTCAACATGGTGCGGCGGGGAGTGTTCGGCGAATTGCTACACCTGCAAGGCGGGTATCAGCATGATTTGCGCGAGGTGAAGTTCAACGATGGGAAGCAGTTCTACGGCGGCGGTGTTGAGTTCGGCGAGAAGGGGATATCGGAAGCGAAGTGGAGGACGAATCATTCGGTGCATCGCAACGGCGAATTGTATCCGACGCACGGACTCTGTCCCATTTGTACAATGCTGAATGTCAACCGGGGCAACCGCTTGATGACCCTTTCATCCATGGCAACAAAAGCTCGCGGCTTGCACAACTACATCGTGGCGAAGGGGGGCGACAACCATCCCAACGCGCGTGTTGAGTTCAAACTTGGCGATATCGTAACGACGTCCCTCACGACGGCAAATGGGGAAACAATCATTCTCTCGCATGATACCAATTCACCGCGGCCATACTCGCTGAACTTCCGCGTTCAGGGGACGAATGGTTTGTGGATGGATGATTTCAATTCGATCTACATCGAAGGGGTGAGTCCGCAATCCCACCGTTGGGAGCCTGACACGCCATACATGGAGAAGTACGATCATCCCCTCTGGAAGAACCATGCCGATGCTGCGAAAGAAGCCGGGCACGGAGGTATGGACTATTTTGTTCTCAACGCATTCATCGAGTGTCTGAAGCGTGACGTTCCGTGTCCGTTGGATGTCTACGACCTGGCGACGTGGTATGCGATAACGCCTCTCTCCGAGGCAAGCATCGCGCAAGGTGGCAGCGTTCAGCAAATTCCCGATTTCACCAAGGGCAAGTGGATGAAGCGAAAGCCGATCTTTTGTCTTGATGGCGAGTACTGAAGCATGTGAAAAATACTCGATTTCGCGTATTGTGCCCGAGATCGCAGGCGCAATGAGACACACCCCGTCCCGATCCCGACTGCGTCGGGACGTGACACCCCTCTCGCCAGCGCGTTGGCTTGCGCACAGAGGGGAATCCGAAAACCGATAGTTGGTGGAATCAATCCGCGGCAACACAACGACACACAACAAGCCAGCGACCAATACATTCCCCTCTGTGCGACGGCATGTGTGCGAGGGAGAGGGGAAGCGAAGGGGTGTGCCGTAGGCGCAATGAGACACACCCCGTCCGACTACGCTGAGAGACGCTTCGTCGGGACACCCCTCTCAAGAGGGGAATCCTTGAAAGGAAACGAGCCGAAGCAACAAAAAACATGGCACAACACATTCCCCTCTGTGTGATAGCACGTGGGTGAGTGGGAGGGAACCGTAGGG
>CAYJNF010000019.1:0-17181 GCA_964370915.1 uncultured Chitinophagales bacterium | reverse complement strand
GCGGGCAGCAAACGCCGCATTCTCCGAGAGGAAACCGTAGCCGGGATGCACAGCATCGGCTCCGGTGAGCGCTGCGACCTCAAGGATCTTATCGACATCAAGGTAACTTTTACGTGACGGCGCAGGACCGATTCGATACGCCTCGTCAGCCTTCATCACATGGGGACTTGTGCGATCTGCATCCGAATACACCGCAACGGTTGCGATGCCCAGTTCCTGACAGGCGCGAATAATGCGAACGGCTATCTCTCCGCGGTTGGCAATAAGAACTTTGCTGATCTTTCGTTTCATCAGTTTCCAGTGAGTTCAACAACAGTAGCTCCCGTGCCGCCTTCATTCCATTCCGCAATCCGGAAAGTTTTCACACGGGGATGCTTCGAGAGAAACTCGGTGATTTTTTTTCTGAGGGCGCCTGTTCCCTTTCCGTGGATGATATCAACGCGATGCAGGCCGGCGAGCATGGCGGTATCAATGAACTTGTCGACAAGAGGAATGGCCTCGTCTCCCGTCATTCCGCGCAAGTCAAGATCGTGTAGCACTTCCGTCGGCTTCTCAGCTTCCCCCATGAGCGTTCGACTGACACTCCCGATCTTCTTCTTGGCCTTTGCAAGATCCTTCATCGCGACTTTCATCTTCAGACTGCCGAACACAACCACGGCACTCTTCCGGTCCTGAGAGAAGCTCACTATCTCCCCCGCCTCCACTCCGCCAACGAGTTTGGCCGTGTCGCCAACCTCAAGCACGCCGGCAATGGTTCCACTTGGCTCAGGCGGCAATTCCGCTTTGTGAGTTTGAATGTCTTCTTTGACTTTGCGTATCTGGTGACGAACTTGCACCACAGTCTCTTTCTCGGCTGACCTCTCCTTGATCTCACGGATGCTCCGCTCGATTACGGCATTGGCATTGTCAACGATCTCCTGGGCCTCTGCTACCGCCTTTCGCTTCAGCTCACGCAGGTCTGCTGTTTGCGAAGCGAGTCGGGATTCATACTGGCGAACAAGATCGTCAAGTTGCGCTTTCTCAGATTCCAACGACTCCAACTTAGCCCGATGCTTCTGCGCTGACACTTCCAGGTTCGCAATCAAGTTCTCCAACTTGGCTTGCTGCATGCCCATGAATTCCCTCGAACGTCGAAGGCTATCCTCGTTGAATCCAAGACGTTGAGCCATCTCCAAAGCATAGCTACTTCCTGGTACTCCTGCCTTGAATAGGTAGGTTGGAGTCAGGGTTGATTGGTCAAACTCCATCGCTCCGTTCTCAACTCCATCGGTATCATGAGCAAAGACTTTCAGGGCGCTGTGATGAGTTGTAGCAATTGTGTGAGTTCCGCGCTTTGTGAGCGCTTCGAGGAACGCAGCTGCAATCGCTCCACCTTCCGCAGGATCTGTTCCCGATCCAACTTCATCAATCAATACCAGGCTGTGCTCGTCTGATTGGTCCAGAATATCTTTCAAATTCCGAAGATGAGAACTAAACGTGCTGAGGTCATTCTCGATCGATTGCTCGTCACCAATATCCACGAACATCTTCTTGAATATCCGGAGCACCGATTGTTCTGCGACAGGGACATGCAATCCGAACTGAACCATAAGCGTAAGCAGTCCCACAGTCTTCATTGCAACGCTCTTGCCGCCAGCATTGGGTCCACTGATAATCAGCGTATTGTATGTTTGTCCAAGCTCGATGTCGAGAGGAACTGTGGCGTCTCTTCCATGAGAGAGCATCAGCAGCGGATGGCGTGCCTGGACCAGCTTCAGTCCATCTGTTTCACTCAGAGATGGCTCGACGCCGATAATCTCAAGTGAGTATTTAGCTTTTGCATGTATGGCATCTAACTCAGCCAAGAGACGCAGATTGGTAATCAATTCCTCACGTGCTTTCCCTACCTGTCTTGTCAGCTCTCGGAGGATCTTTTCAATCTCGCGCTGTTCCTGAAATTGAAGACTGCGAATCTCATTGTTCATGTCAAGCGTTTCCGACGGCTCGACGAAGACTGTTGCACCACTTGCGGACGCGCTGTGAATGAACCCGTGCACACGGTTCTTGTGCTCGGCCTTCACCGGAATTACCATCCGACCTTCGCGGGTCGTGATGATATCCTCCTGCGTAAAGCCAAGATCCGAGACATTCTTGAGGATGCTTGCCAGAAGCTTTCGCGTCTGCTCGTACTTTTCGGATATTGCGCGTCTGATTGATTGCAGCTCACGGGAGGCATTTGCTCGTATGCTGCCCGTCTCATCAATCGCCTGATCAAGATTATACTCCAGTACTTTGTCTGCATAAAGGTTCTCGGCAATGCTCCAGACTTTCGGATATGTAGCCTGACGCTGCTTGAGAAATTGGCGAACGGTTCGCGCTGCACGTAGCGTCGAACATATCTGTGAAAGTTCTTTTGATGTGAGGACTGTTCCCTCGATGGCTGCCTTCTGTACGGAATCTCGAACCGGATGAATACCCTCCAATGACAGGCCCGCTTCTTCCTCAAGCAGTTTCTTTAACTCGCTAACCAGAGCAAGATTATGCTTGATATCCTCGAGCGATGTCGAGATTGCGAGGCACTCCAGATGGTTTCTGCCGATCTCCGACGAGATATACTTGATGACTCGCTGGCGGACTTTCTCAAATTCAAGTTTCTCGACTGCGTGCTGAAATGTTTCCATGCTATGCGAACACAAACCTTTTTTTTGCCGACGATTACCCGAGTCGCGTCTTCACCAATTCTTGTATCATCTTGCCATCTGCTTTGCCTTTGAGCTGCTTCATTACCTGGGGCATAACCTTGCCGAAGTCAGCCGCCGATGATGCTCCCGTTCCCTTCACAACGCTTTCAATCACCTGCTTGATCTCCTCCTCACCCATCTGCTTTGGCAAGTACTCTTGAATGATGGCCAACTCGGATGTTTCCTGCGCGACCAGATCCATCCTCCCGCCCGCCTGAAATTGCTCGATGGACTCCTTCCGCTTCTTCGCAGCGGACAAGAGTGTGGCTATTTCATCATCGGGAGTGACGGCTTTCCCGCTTCCCCGCAAGTCAATCTCCTTCTCCATCAAAACGGCACGAAGCGTACGAAGCGTTTCCAATCGGACCTAGTCGCCGCTCTTCAACGCTGTCTTAATGTCCTCACAGATTTTTTCTTTCAAAGCCATATGTTCCTCACTGAAATAAAAAAGGCGGGTCAGTATTTGTCCGCCTGCCTGTGAAGGCGTGTTCTGGTCGTCTGGATGTTTTTGTTTAGCCGGATAGAATCGGGCAATATCGTCGGAAATCCACAATGAAATTAGTCGATTTTGTTTTGAGAAGCAAACACTCGATTCCCGCCGGATTCTACGCGCCACCGAAGATGCGAACAACATTCCCGCTGATGGATCGGGAATGTTCCGAACACAGGAAGAGAATCAATTCCGCAATTTCGTCTGGTGTTACCCACTTGCTGAAGTCGGCGTTGGGCATTGACTGCTTGTTGGCTTCCGTCAGAATTATGCTGGGGGCAATCGCGTTGACCGTTAGACCGCTTCCTTTTGTCTCTTCGGCGAGAGTTTCTGTGAGTGACACAACGCCGCGCTTCGAGATTGCATACGCGCCTTTCCTTGCTCCGGAAGTGAGCGCTGGCATTGCCGCGATGTTAATGATCCGGCCGGCGCTTCGCGCAATCATCGGCTTGAGAACTTCGCGAGACATGAGAAACGTTGTCCTCAGGTTCATGGTCATCATCGAGTCCCATTGATCAACAGGCGTCTCGACGATTGAGTTTCCGCCTGCATAGCCACCGGCGATGTTCGCCAGAACTTCGATGGACCCGAATTTCCCCAGCACGTGCTGGACAAACGATCTCACATCTTGTTCAACCGAAAGATCAGCCTGTACAAGTGTGCATCTATCAACGGATTGAGTAACGCGATCAGAGAGATGGCCGGTAGATTGTTTGGAGTGAAGCGGAATTGCAATGTTCGCTCCGGCATCAAAGAACTTCTCGGCTACCACGCTTCCGAGTGCGCCCGTCCCCCCTGTGATGATGGCAGTCGTATTGTGAAAATTCATGAGTGTGCATTTAAATGTTGAACGTGGAAGAATATATCTACGCCTCAAACGAATTGCAATGGTTGCTTTTCCATGCGAGTTTTGTAAATTGTGTACAGTGAACTTTCGAAGGAGAAGCAGATGATGCGGTTGATGGGATTACAGTTGGTGTTTCTGGCCGTGTATGGGGTTTGTTTGGGCAATGAGCCTTTTCGCGTCGGAGATCAGGCTCCGGGATTCACTCTGTCGTATGCCACAAAAGACACTATTGTCGCAAACGGTTTCTCTCTTGCGGCGGTCGTTGGCCGGAATACCATCGTGCTCGCCTTCTACCCCGCTGATTGGAGCGGCGGTTGCACGAAAGAAATGTGCACGATGCGCGATAGTTTCGTCGAACTGGATAAGCTGGGATGCGACGTCTACGGCATAAGTGGTGATTACGTGTACTCACATCGTGAATGGGCAAAGCATCTTGGACTCCAGTTTCCGTTGTTGAGTGATCACTCACATGAGGTCGCAAAGTTGTACCAAAGCTACAATGCCGATACCGGCCTCAATAAACGGACAGTTTTTGTCGTGGACAAAAAGGGGAAGATAGTCTACATCGACATGGAGTACAAAGTGGGAACTGCAGACTCGTTCAACAAATTGCGCTCGGCGATTACTACAGTCAATTAGTTTGACTTTCGGCCTATGTCAGAATCTTCATATACTCCCATTGCTTGCTCTGTGTACGATGTGCTCGAGGCGAGCGCTGTTAAGCGGACAAACGTCATATTGGAACTTGCCAATGGAGAGCATACTGCCAGTCATACGGTGAGGATACTCGATGTGTTCTCCCGAGACGGAGCCGAGTTCCTGCGCGCTCGAGAAGTTCATTCAAACGAAGAATTCACAGTACGTCTTGATACACTTGCAACGGTTACAGACATTGCGACGGGAATGCGCTATCAACCCCGGGCTTGTACGACATAACCGTTCACCGTCATCATAGTTCTTTCACAATTCAAAGTACCATATGAGCTTCGTTTCTCCACTGTGCTTCCTCCTGATGCTGCTATCCCAACCGCAATCGGAGAACACTCAGGACAGCATTCGATATTCCGCAGAACGACATTTGACGAACGTCCGGCAACTGACATTTGGCGGGCAGAATGCCGAGGGATACTTCTCCTTCAACGAGAAGATGATTACGTTTCAATCGACACGCGACTCTTTACAATGCGATCAACAGTTCGTCCTTGATTTGAAGACAGGGAACTCCTGGCGCATCAGTACAGGAAAGGGACGAACAACCTGCGGCTATTTCTTCCCGGGCGACAAGAGACTGCTCTTTGCATCGACGCACCATCTGAATCCGCAATGTCCTCCGCCGCCGGATTATTCCAAGGGCTATGTGTGGCAGGTTTCTCCCGAGTACGACATCTTCACAGTGAATCTGGACGGGTCAAATCTGCAACGCCTCACCACCACGGAGCGCTATGATGCTGAAGCCACCATTTCGCCCGTCGGCGATCGTATGGTATTTACATCATTGCGTAGCGGAGACTTGGATTTGTACAGCATGAAGCTTGACGGAACAGATGTCCGGCAGTTGACGAACGACGTTGGGTACGATGGGGGCGCATTCTTTTCGCGGGATGGAAAGCGAATCGTGTATCGGGCATGGCATTACACAGATTCAACCGAGACTCAGAAGTATCGGGAACTCCTTTCTCACAATCTTGTGCGACCGTCCCGGATGGAGATCATGGTGATGAATGCTGATGGAACGAACAAGCGCCAGATTACTCACAACGGAGCCGCGAATTTTGCTCCGTTCTTCTTGCCGGACAACCGGCGCATTATTTTTGCTTCGAACATGAGCGACCCGAAGGGCCGCAATTTTGATCTCTTCATGATCAACGACGATGGAACGGCACTTGAACAAATAACCTTCAGCCCGACATTCGACAGCTTTCCGATGTTTACTCGAGATGGAAAACACATAGTCTTTGCATCAAACCGAAACGGGAAAGTGCAAGGCGAAACTAACTTGTTTATCGCTGACTGGAACGACTAAAGGATCCCCCATGAAACATCTCTTGCTTTGTGTCTCAATTCTTGTTGCATCAACATCCGCCTTTGCTCAATCTCTTTCGCCGGAGATAACGGCAGACGATATCAAAACGCACGTCAAGTTTCTCGCGTCGGACGAACTGGAAGGCCGCGGCACAGGAACTCCCGGTAACCAGAAAGCGGCTGAGTACATCGTGCAGCAATTCACCAGCTATGGATTAAGACCAGCAGGCCCGGGCGGTTCGTGGTACCAGCCATTTGATTTCGTCTCAGCTGTGCAGCTCGGCAAAAACAATTCTCTTTCAATCTCGCCGATGATCGGTCCGAAACGGCCACTCGAGGCAGACAAAGACTTTCGGCCTCTTGGCTTCTCGTCAAACTCAAGCGTCAAAGCTTCGGCTGTCTTTGCCGGTTATGGAATCTCTGCTCCTGAAAAGAACTACGATGATTACGCCGGGCTTGATGTAACAGGAAAAGTTGTCATCGCTTTGCGTTACGGGCCTGATGGCAATGACGCACACAGCGAGTTCTACAAGTTTACTTCATTCCGCAACAAAGCACGATATGCGCGAGACAAAGGAGCGGCTGCACTCATTCTTGTCGATCCGCTTGACGACGACCTCGTGAAGCTCAGCTACGATCAGTCCTTTGCCACATCGGGCATTCCCTGTGTCTCCATGCGGAAGAACATTCTTGAACGGATCTTCGAGCCGATGAACCGGGATCTGAAACATCTTCAGGATTCCATCAAGTCGTCGCGCAAGCCCGTGACTTTTGATCTGCCTGAACTGACAGTTGCGCTCGAAACGGAAATTGTGAAGGTGATGGGAAAGACAGCAAATGTCATCGGTATGCTCGAAGGAAGTGATGAAAAACTGAAGAACGAAAATGTGATCATCGGTGCTCACTTCGATCACCTCGGATATGGCGGCCCGGGATCAGGCTCATTACAGCCCGACGTGCATGAGATCCATAACGGTGCCGATGATAACGCGTCTGGCTCTGCCGGGTTGCTTGAGATTGCACAACAATTTGCTGCCGCCGAGAAGCCGCGCCGTACGATTGTTTTCCTCGCGTTTTCCGGTGAGGAAATGGGAACGCTAGGTTCACAATACTACACCAACAATCCCGTGATTCCGTTGACCAGCTCCATTGCGATGCTGAATATGGATATGATTGGCAGAATGAAAGACAATTCCATCACGGTCAGTGGTGTTGGCACTACTGCGATCTGGAGTGACCTCCTCAAAAAGTCGAATTCGGGAAAAGATACGCTCACGGTGAAAACAGTAGCTGATGGATTTGGACCGAGCGACCACGCATCGTTTTATACCAAAGATATCCCTGTGCTCTTCTTCTTCACCGGCAATCATCCCGACTACCACAAGCCTTCTGACGACTTGGATAAGATTAACGTGTCCGACGAAGCACGTGTCGTCCGCTATGTCTACCGGATTGCCAACGATCTCCAACAGGTTGCCGAGAAACCGACATTTATCAAAACACAGACAACTGCGTCGATGGGTGGTGGCGATGGACGAGGGTTTACCGTCACGCTCGGCGTTGTTCCTGATTATGGAGCGACTGTTGAAGGGATGAGGATCGACGGTACGCGGGCCGGAGGCCCTGCGGACAAGGCCGGGCTGAAATCGGGAGATATCATTACGAAACTTGCCAAGAAGAAGGTCATGAACATCTATGACTACATGGGCGTTCTCGGCGAACTGAAGTCAGGAGATGTTGTGGAGATCGAAGTGATGCGTGACGGAAAACCGATGGTGTTTTCCGCCACGATGCAGAAGAGGTAGTTACGGGTAATACTTGTTGGTGTATTTGATCATGCGTTGCGGCTCATCGAGTTTGTTGTGCTCAATCTCCTTCTCGGGCGCTCCATATTGATCATACGAGAATAGTGTGCGCGTCTGAAACTGATTCTCAGAGTCGAATGCGCGCACTTCTGTTCGTCTTCCTGAGGCGTCGCATTTGTATTTCTCGCGTGTCACCAGATGTCCGTCGGATTTGAACTTTGCGTACTCGACAGCGTTTCCCTCGTTGTCGTATATGTACTCCAGCCGCTCAGCAAGAGCGCCGTCAGAATCATAGGTCGACTGGCTAAGCAAGTTTCCGTTCGCGTCGTACTTGTAGTTCGTCTTCGTGCGGATCTCACCGTCGGGATCATACACGATCTCTTCCGCCTTTTTTCCTTTTGGATCGAAGACGAACTTATCTTTCCGCTGTAGCTCGCCATCACCCTTGAAGTAGTCTGCTTGAATCATGTTCCCGGAAGGATCATAAGCGAATGATATCTTACTCTGCACTTCGCCCTCCCCATCGTAGTGTATTTCTTCGACCTTGTTTCCCGCAGGGTCATACCGCCGGGCTATTTTCTCGACGAGTGCCGTGTCGCGATCATACTTCGCCTCTTCAGTGATATTGCCGCGGCCATCGTAGACAAATGACGTGCGGGAAACAAGAACAGTATCCTGGTCGTAGACGGCTTCCTCGATTCGGTTGCCGCTGGCGTTGTATCTGGCAACCATGCGCTGAGCGAGCGTGCCGTCGTCATACTTTTCCAGGATGACTCTCTTCCCGGCCGGGTTAAACTCCGAGTACTCTTGCTTAACGCCTTGTTCAACCGGCGTCCCGAATTTGTATTCGAACGATTCCTTGAGCATCGAACTCATCCTGCGGCTCCGGGATTCCCTCTTCGTTTCAGCCTTTTGCTTCTTCGCTTGTGCAAAAACAGCTGTATGCTCGCCCATCGAAGCGAGGGCAAAACCAATGAGAATAGCTATCAGGGGTGTCTTCATGCTCTCCTCAGTTGATTCATTTTTTCTTGAGTCTGTCGTGCATGTCCTGAATGAAATCATGTACCAGGCGGACGCGTGCATCTTCACTTCGCGCTGCATACATGTCAGCGGTATAGATGGCAATCATGTCCTTGACCTTTGCTTGATCCGCCGTTGAAATTGTGCTCAAGAAGTGTTTCAGCGTGTCTTCTGCTGCCATGAGCTGTGAATCTCCTTTCCTGTTATCATCTGCTGTACTTCCAACCTGTTTCCTTGAGCGTTAGGATCGCGGTATTCCGAATGAGTTCTGCTTCAAGCACATTGCCGATAAAAACAATGTGATCGCCGGCCGAGAATGAATCTACAACTTTCAGTTCCATCCACGCTACCGCATCTCTAAGCAGGGGCGATCCGTGAGTGCCCGCGAGTATTTTTCCAGCGAGATCATGAGGGTCCGAGTGGCGAGAGGGCTTTAGAAAAGCCTTTGCTGTTTCTCGTTGACCCGATGCTAACATATTGACGGAAAAATACTTCGATCGTTCAATGTCGCTCCGAATCTCGGAGTCTTTTTCGATTGAAACCATCATGAGGGGTGGATCAAACGACACCTGACATACCCAGTTCGCGACAATCGTTGTGTGGCCTTCACTTCCCTTAGCGCCCACGATATAAAGTCCATACGGGATCAGTTCCAGAATCTTGGTACGCTCAGCCTTCTCCGCCGACATCAGTGACTCCTCCCCGCAAGGCAATCCTCACATTCACACAGTGATCGGAGCAGCTCCCATGGATAGATTCCCAGGTCATGGCCATCGCCCCATGTGAGCTTGAGGGCATAGTTCCCGACCGGCGAAGCATTCTTCAATTCGTTGCGACCGGGTGCCGCTCTGTCGGGTTCCGTTGGAACATACGTCCTTAAGAGTATTGTCTCACCTTTGCAGCCGGCACAAGGACATGCGTCGCGAAGCACCTGAACTGAAATCGGGCTTTCATGCCCATCATCCCACAGGAGAAGAAGCTTGTCCCGACTGGGCTGTTTTATGCTTATGGGTTTCAAGGAACAAATCAACCTGTTTGTCGCAGTGATGGCTCACCACTCATTGCAAGAGTATCGTCTCTTGGCCGGAACGATGTTCACAATCTGATGGTCAAGTCTTTGTTCTACTTGGAGTTGGTGATGTTGCTTTGAGATGCATTCCTGTCTCCACGCTAGACAACAAACGCACCGTTTCGCATTACCGTTTCCTCACTATCGGGAAACATGAACGAAACCTCCTCGACTTCAATACGGGGCTGGACAGAAGGCACGTACACGCGATCAATGTGAACGACGTTCTTTGGATTCTTAAACGAGCGCGGACTTGTCACGCCTCCGAAATGTTCACTCCGTCCAAATGCAATATGAAGACCGAGCTTCTCATCCAGCAACGTGCTCCCAACTGCCTTCACGCCCCATTCGCCGAGCACACCAATTCCAACTTCAGCAATATTGCCGTATGCAGGCTCTTCCTGAAGTTTGCCGGCTTCTGATATGGAATTTGGACCATGCGAGACGACCTCCAGAGCCTTGTTATTCTCAATGCGGTAGATAACAATTTCGTCGTCGAACTGAACAGGCAGGAGCCCTGATGTACGACTTGGCTCGTCTGTGCGTTCGCCTTCATACGGGGTGATGTACGCTTCTCCGGAAGGAAGATTGCCGACGATGCCCGGTTCGCGCATCAATCCACCGCTCGCATGCGCGGGACGATACCGGAGATCGTAAGTTGATTCGTATGTCGTCGTGCCTACGCCCAGCCGAATGCGGACGCTGTCTGCAAGCTCCATTTTCTTTTGGAACTCCAGAACCCTCGCATGCACCTTCTCATAATCCAGCGAAAGTGTTGGGATCATGGACCTCAGGAATCCAGGCATTGAGGCGCCACGGAACCGGAATTTCTTTGCAAACATCTTCAGGGGTGCTGTTGCGGAGAGTTCGGAAAGCGAGATGACAACACTGGATGCCGCGAGCACTTCGTCAAGAGAAACCAGCATTCCACTTCCGAGTGACGCATCTCCGATGAATTCATTGATCTTCTTGATGAACGGTGGCAGGTCGTTGTTGTTGCTGCCAACATTTTTGTACGTACAAAGGTTAACTTCGCTAAAGGGTGTTTGGCTACTGTTCGCTGAGAGTCGTCCGTACCACTCACCTGCTATGCGTCGACGGTCATGCCAGGGATCGTTATCCGGAACCTTTTCATCAGGCAAGTCGAGCAGAATTGTCAATTCATCTTCGTCCGCACGCAGAGCAAAGACCGACTGAAAGAGACGCATCAACTCTTCAAAGGAGAGATTTTTAATCATCGAATCCTCCCCCGATCCAGAGGCTTATGTCTATGAATCTCATCGACTTATATTTCGTAGGTTGTCGCAATGTCTGGCATAAAAGGATGTGACCACCGAAGCTCAATCTCAGACCATTCGTCGCGCGACTTCTCGTAAGGCGTCCCTTGTGAGAAATTTCTGGACAAGAGGGAAAAGTATGTGGTTTTCTTTGTGAATGTGGTTGACGAAAAGCTGCACGATGTGTTTGGCAATATCATACAACTCTTTTCCGGCCTTCTTGTCATTCTTCCTTTTTCCCACCTTTACCACCGCTTTGCGTAAATGCACAAACTCCTTCTTCAGGATTTTGTGATCTTGGCGCATCAACTGAGTCGGTCCCTCCACGTAGCGCTCGAGTACCGGGAAAAGAGCTTCCTCTTCACTCTTGTTGTGAACGCTCACCTCATCATCAATAAATTCCAGGGCAAGGAGTATTTTGGAGTATGCATCATCAGAATAGCCGTGCTCTGCAATGGAGCGGGTGGCCTTGTTGAGCATGGAGAGCTTCAACAAAGCCTCGTCGTGCTCCTGCATGAATTGTGCTATCGGGTCGATATTCCTCTTCTCGAACATACGGGGCCGCGGAAGAATCTAGACCTCGATTGTCGTGCCGTACTTCATACCCTGGCTGTCGACACAGCTTTCCAGCCTGCTCAATAACTCCTGAGTCTTATCGTCCTGATTCTCATCAAGAGCATCGTATTCCTCTTCATTCGCAAAGACGTACACTTCGACGAATTGATTCTTCTTTCCCTTGACCTCAAATACAGAGTAATTCTTCTTCGCAACGTTCACCAAATGGCTTTTCACCTCTGCAATCAAGGCCAAATAGCTGCTTCGCTGTTCAGGTTTGATGCTGTACGAAATCGTAAACATCACTCTCGGCATGTAGCTCTTCCTTTCTTCTTACTGTTGATTGGACTCAAAAGCCCGCTGCGCGGACTTCCTCCTCGTTCATTCCATAATAATGGGCGATTTCGTGAATCAGAACACGCCGAATAACTGCACGCAACTCGTCTGGCGTCTTGGCGGATCGTTCAATCGCATTCTTGAATAGCGAGATTCTATCGGGCACGACTGGGTACATTCCATACGCAGTGCCACGCTTATTCAACGGTACTCCCTCATACAACCCAAACAACACGGATGGCGGTCGAATGCCCATGCGTGTATTGGTCTCCGGCGTCGGTTCGTCCTCGACAACAATCTGGACGTTTTCCATGTTTGCTTGAAACTGTTCCGGCAGAGAATCATAAGCACTCTGCACAAGCGATTCGAATTCGTCTCTGGAGATGGACATTCTCTTCAAGCAACACTCACCACGGTCACAAGTACGCCAACAATTCCAAGCACACACGCTGCAACGGGCAACAGTCGCTTGCTGTCAAAAGCGTTTGCTGCCATCGTTGCCTCAACAAGCAGGTATGCCATCCAAATCCACAGAACAGATTTCAGACCAAGAAGAAGATAATACTCCACCGGTTTGATAATTCCCGGCGGCGGGTTTGTCCCAAAAAAATCCATTCCAAAGATTGCAAACTGCAGGGGTATGACAAACACTAAGCCGAGTGACAACGGCACAAACGCGTACGCCAGGGCGGCAAACATGTTCCGTCTGGTTGCCTTGCCACCCCAAATTCGTGAAACTCCTCTAAACACGATACTTCCAATTCCAATCGCAACAACTCCCAGAATCGGACCCAGAACAAAGCCCGTCCCGACGAGAGTGACAAGTTCACCAAACCTGTCGCCAAGGTGTCTCAACCACGCGACATCAAAAAACAATGCAATGCCCGAGAAGAAGCTAAGCACGATCGCGTAATTCTTGTGACGTGCGAGAACTATCCTTCGAAACGTAGCCCGGGGGGTGTCAACAAGCCCCCAAATTGTCTCAAAGAGATTGAGGGCATCCACCCGTCCCTGCAGAAAGCTCTTGCAAGAAAAGCACGTTGTGTCGAGGTCGCTGTTTTCCTTGCCGCAAACTGTACAGGTTATCATGGTAAAAACCCTTGTTCCACAGCATGTTAGTCAGTCAATCTCGCGACCCACTGCACACGAAGTGATCCAAATTACGAATTTGATCGCTGCCAATCAATGAAATTCATTGCTCATTGTCGGTCCGCACGAAATGCTTGTACGGCAGAAAGACGAACGCCCGGATCGCTTCGGGCGTTCGATACGCATGCCTGAATTTCTAGCGACCAATGCGCCGGCTTTCGCCCTGCCTGTGACTAATTCTCATCTACCTCTTTTCAAACTTCGCGGTAAAATGCCTGAGCATCGGTGCCTCTTCGATAATGCGATATCCGGTCAGTTCATTCCTGTGTTCGAATGTCTCGATGACGACTTCAATGACATAGTCAATGTGACTTTGCGTGTAGACTCTTCGCGGAATTGCAAGACGGACAAGCTCCATACGGGCAGGAATCAGTTGCTTGTTCTCATCGTACTTTCCAAACATCACGCTTCCGATCTCCACAGACCGAATACCGCCACGCCTGTACAGCTCAACAACGAGAGACTCTCCCGGGTAATCTTCGACGGGAATGTGCGGAAGGAACTTTTTGGCGTTCAGGTAGATTGCATGGCCGCCCGGCGGCTGAAGAATCGGGACGCCGGCTCGCGTAAGCCGTTCGCCAAGATACTCAACGGAGCGGAGGCGATATTCAAGATAGTGCTCATCGAGAACTTCCTCAAGCCCCTGCGCGATTGCTTCAAGATCACGTCCGGCCAGACCGCCGTAGGTAGGGAAACCTTCGGTGACGATCAAGAGGTTACGGGCATTTGTTGTCAACTCGTCATCGTTCAATGCAAGGAAGCCGCCCATGTTTACAATGGCGTCTTTCTTCGCGCTCATCGTTGCACCGTCGGCATACGAGAACATCTCCTTCACAATGTCTTTTACCGCAACATTCTTGTATCCCTTCTCTCTCATCTTGATGAAGTACGCGTTCTCGGCAAATCGGCATGCGTCGAGGAAAAGCGGAATGCCATACTTTCTGCAAATCTCTTTTGTCTCGCGAATGTTTTGCATCGAGACCGGCTGACCGCCGCCGGAATTGTTTGTTATCGTGATCATGCAAAGAGGAATATGTGGTGCGCCGGTCTTCTTTATGAAATCCTCAAGGGCCACGGTGTCCATGTTTCCTTTGAAGTCTGCAATCACATCGGGGTCGCGTCCTTCGAGGGTGGGAAAGTCGACTGCCTGAGCACCGGAGAATTCAATGTTCGCCCGCGTCGTGTCAAAATGTGAATTGTTGGGAATATACTTCCCGGCTCCACCAACCAGCGTAAACAGAATCTTCTCGGCTGCCCTTCCCTGATGTGTGGGAATAATATTCTTCAATCCGGTGAGCTCTCGAACCTTGCGCTCAAACCGATAGAAACTTCTTGCCCCGGCATATGCCTCATCTCCTTCCATCATACCTGCCCACTGCTTTGCGCTCATGGCAGACGTTCCGCTGTCGGTCAAGAGATCAATCAGCACTTGCTCAGCGGGAAGCAGGAACACGTTGTAGAACGCCGTACGTATGTTCATTTCGCGTTCTTGTTCGGTGGTGAAGCTGATAGGCTCGACGGATTTGATCTTGAATGGCTCGATGATTGTTTTCATGAAATGCTCGTCGGTTTCGTTTTGTAGAAAAGAATTAGGAGAGAACGGTGTGGCATGTGGCCGCATTCAATGTACGTGAGTATCTGCGGTTTTGCAATATTGCGAGAGACACACACGCTACGATGTGTCCGGATTTGTGGAATGAAGTGTCGCTCCTCACTTTCAGATGACTCGATTTTGTCCTATCTTGTAGCCGAAAAGTTAGGGAGAGTGTGTGCGCCTGTTTCAGAAGAATCTTCGTCCCTCGGATCTCGGGATAACAATTTACGAACGGCTCCGCAAAGGGATGCAGTCGGACGAAGATCTCTCGGTCAACGGGCTGTTGATCGGACTGGAAATCGTCCCCGAAGAACTTCACGAGCAGTACATTGGCGAGATCATGATCGGTCTGATGTTCGGGGCAACGCTCGCTATAGAGAGTTCTGCAAGTGCAACCGCTGCCCAGCAGGTTGTCGCATCGTTGAAGGCGGAATTCCTTAACCACTTACATGAACAAGGCGCGACACCAATTCAAAAAGCTGAATGGGAAGCCGTTGTCGCCGACCGGTTCCTGACGTATCGAAAATGTCTGGACGGATATTCCGGTTTCGAACCACCGTGGAAATTGGGACGCGCATTCTTCTGGCACGTCATCAACAAAGAAATTCATGTTGCGATGTGCGTAAAGATCTGCACCCTGTATCTTCTTGCCGCGAAGGAAGTTGCCGCCACCATCCTGAAAGAATACGGCCCGCGCTTGCAAATGGAGCCTCAACTCTGAGCCATACCAACACTTCTCTACGCCTTAGCGGTGCGTCCTTTCATCTGCGTGAAGGAATTGAGCACAAATCTTTTCAACGCACTAAGCTGATCCTCAAGGAGCGAATAGAACGTAGGGACGATAACCAACGTGAGGAATGTTGACACCGTTAATCCGAAAATGATGGCAACGCCCAGCGGACGCCAGAAGTCCGCACTTTCAGCACCGATAACGAAATGTCCTGCCCGCCAATCAAAGTCGAATCCGGTTGCGAGTGGAATGATGCCGAGGACAGTCGTTCCGGCGGTGAGCAGCACGGGACGCAAACGTGTACGCCCGGCTTCAATCAGCGCTTCATCAAGTGTAAACCCCGACGCCCGGAGATGCTTTGTGAAATCCAGAAGTACGATCGCATTCTTGACGACGATGCCCGCGAGCGCGACAACACCAACGCCCGTCATGATGACGCTGAACGGCGTGAATGTCACCAGCAATCCGATGAAGACACCGATCAACGAAAGCAGCACCGAGAGCATGATGACAAACGGGACTTTCACAGAATTGAACTCCGTGACGATAACAAAGAACACGAGCAACAGGGTGATGACAAATGCCTGCATGAGAAAGTCCTGCGCTTTCTTCTGCTCTTCATCTTCGCCTGAATACTTGATTGTGTACCCATTCGGCATGTCGAACGAGGCAAGTTTCGTTTTCACATCGGCAAGAACTTCCGAGGCAAGTCTTCCTTCTGCGTCTGCGGTGATGGTGATGACGCGTTTCTGATCTTTGCGCTGAATGGCGGCAACACCCGTTGTCTTGTGTATGTCGGCAACCGTCACCAGTGGCACCGACAGAATCTTACCCTGCTGGTTCATGAACGTGACGTTAAGGTTCTTCAGGTCTTCCACAGACACCCGCTGATCTTCGCGCAGTCGCACACGAATTTTGTATTCATCCTCCCCCACACGATACTTCGACGCTTCTGCGCCGTTGATGGCCGACCGAACGGTGTTAGCTATTTGCCCGGTGCTCATCCATAGCAGCGCCGCCTTCTCCCGATCTACTTCAACCGTGACTTCGGGCTTGCCGGTGTTGTAATTATCTTTCACGTCAACGATATCGGGGATGGCCTTCATCGCTTCCTGTATTTGCGCCGAGAGACCCGCCAGCATTATGTAGTCTTCACCGGCAATCTCCACACTGATCGGCGCGCCGACCGGCGGACCCATTTCCTCCTTCGTTACTTTCACTTCCGCTCCCGCGATCCCTCCGGAATTCCTGCGGATTTCTTCTGTGGTAATGACGCTTCTCTGACTCCGCTTGTCCTTTTCAAAAAAATTGATCGCAATCTGCCCCTTGTTCGAGGTGCCTTGCCCCCCAAAGTCAAACACATTGTCGGAAGTGCCGACGTTGGCAACCACGAACTCGATATCCTTCCTTCCCTGTAGGCCCGTAAAACGTTGCTCAAGAGCTCGCGCGACAGCATTCGTCACTTCGAGCGACGTTCCTGCCGGCGCTTCGATATTCACTCCTATCTGATTCGGCTGCGTATCCGGAAAGAAGACAATTCCTGCATTGAGGAACATGAACACAACAA
>CAYJNF010000018.1:8907-17256 GCA_964370915.1 uncultured Chitinophagales bacterium | reverse complement strand
CAACTACACCGCAGCGAATCTCCGCCAGCGTCTTGTCGTTGATCCGCATTCGCCAAGCCGGTTTCGCTCGAACGGTCCGATCTCGAACATGGCGGAGTTCTTCGATGCTTTTGGATGCAGCTCAGACTCACCGATGGTTCGCCCGGTAACTCTGCAGGTGAAAATCTGGTAGCCCGAGGGAGGCGTAGGAGCTTGCTGTTTGACTGGTGAGGGTTCACAGTCGTGGAATGAAAATCCCAATCGATGAGAGTTGATTGGGATTTTGTTTGTTGAGACTCGCAACCGAATAGAGTATATTTCAGCGGCAGTCCTTCATAGGAAGCTCATCAATCCACTATCCAAAACCTCAATGCACATCATCCTTTCTCAGATCAACATCTATCCCATCAAAGCGTGCAGAGGTATTTCACTGCCACAGTGGGAGATTGAGACACGCGGGTTTCGTCATGATCGTCGGTGGATGCTCGTCGATGATTCGGGACTGCAAATTACGCAAAGGGATTTTGCGCAACTGACCTTTGTGACGGTCTCCGTGCATGATGGCTATCTTCGCGTCATGGCACCATACATGGAAGAGTTGATTGTACCATTTGCTGTCAACACATCAACGCATATTCCCGTTGTTGTGTGGAATGATGGTGTTGAGGCGGCTCCGGTCGGCGATGAGGCTTCCGAATGGTTCAGCGAGTACCTTGGCACGTCGTGCAGGCTCGTCGTCATGACGGACAGATCAACGCGATTCGTCAAGCAGCAATACGCCGTCGATAGCGACATTGTGAGTTTTGCTGACGCGTTTCCCTTTTTGCTTCTCTCGGAAGAATCGGTTGCCGATTTGAATTCACGGCTTCCCTCTCTAGTTCCGATGAAGCGGTTCAGGCCGAATCTTGTTGTGAAGGGATGCGAACCGTTCGCGGAAGATGGGTGGAAGGAGATTACGATCGGGCAGGTGAGATTCCACGTTGTCAAGCCATGCGAGCGATGTACCGTCACGACGATAGACACCGAAACGGGGAGCAAGGGAACTGAACCGTTGCGCACTCTTGCAGCATATCGTTCGGTGGATAACAAGGTGTTGTTTGGGCAGTACCTAATTCCGGGGGAACTCGGTTCCATCGGCGTTGGGGACGAAGTGCATATCATATCTACAAAAACACACTCCTAATCATCTTTGAACACTTCAATTGTATGAAACAGCAGAATATTCCTTTGGTGCTCTTGTTGAGCACACTCGCGATTTTTGTTTTCGTTCAGGTCCGTGCATCACAGAATCTTCTTCCCGTTCCTGCTCACATCACGAAAGGGACCGGCGCTGCGTTCTTCATAGATTCATCCTTCTGGGTGAAGATCGAAGGAAAGGCTGATGCGCGGGTACAGTCGGCGCTGCACAGATTTGTTTCTCGACTCTCAAAGCAAACGGGCATCCCGCTGAGTTCGAAGCTTGTAACAAGTGACTCTGCAAGGTTGGTCGTACAATGTAACTTCAAGTCCGGATTGCCGAAGGTGATTGATGATGAAGGTTATTCGATAACCATCGACGAACAAGCCGCACGAGTTTCACCCCGTACGTATGCAGGAATGATTCATGCATTGGAAACAATCTTGCAGCTTGTTGAGCTTGGGCCGAATGGGTTTGCACTGCCGCGGGTTTCGATAACCGATGCCCCTCGCTTTCCCTGGCGCGGGTTGCTTATCGACGCATGCCGTCATTGGATGCCCGTCGACATGATCAAACGAAATCTCGACGGCATGGCATTGGTAAAGATGAATGTGTTGCACTGGCATCTCTCTGAGGACCAGGGATTCCGCGTGGAGAGCAAAAAATTTCCCAGGCTGCATCAGTTGGGGTCGGACGGCAACTACTATACGCAAGAACAGATCAAAGAGGTTATTGCGTATGCCGCCGATCGCGGCATCCGGGTTGTGCCGGAGTTTGATATGCCGGGCCACACGACTTCATGGTTTGTTGGCCATCCCGAGTTGGCGAGTGCCCCTGGTCCGTATCAGATCGAACGCAAGTGGGGAGTCTTTGATCCTTCAATGGATCCGACAAAAGAATCGACCTACAGATTTCTCGATGCGTTTATTGGCGAGATGGCACGCCTCTTTCCCGATCAATACTTTCATATCGGGGGGGATGAAGTGACAGGCAAGCAGTGGGATTCCAACAAACGTATCCAGGAATTCATGCGGGGAAAGAATCTCAAGGACAATCACGCGCTGCAGGCATATTTCAATCGCCGCATTCTTGCCATCCTTGCGAAGCACAAGAAGAGGATGATTGGGTGGGATGAGATTTTCCATCCCGACTTGCCAAAGGATATTGTTGTTCAATCGTGGCGGGGACAGAAGTCGCTGGCGGAAAGTTCGACGAAAGGATATCAGGGCATCCTCTCGTTCGGGTACTATCTCGACCATATGCGTCCTGCATCGTATCACTATTCTATCGACCCGATCGATTCGGCAATATCACAATTGAGCAAGGAGGAGCAGAGCAGAATTCTCGGCGGCGAAGCGTGCATGTGGGCGGAGTATGTAACGCCGGAGAATGTCGATTCACGCATTTGGCCCCGTCTCGCTGCGGTTGCCGAACGGCTTTGGTCTTCTGCCGATGTGAACGATGTCAGCGACATGTACCGACGCATGGAGATAACCAGCCGTCGATTGGAATTGGTCGGACTCACGCACCGGACGGGCTATCAACCCATGTTGGAACGCCTTGCGGGGAACAGCCCGATTGAACCGATCAAGGTTCTCGCCGAAGTAGTCGAGCCTGTGAAGTTTTATGAACGAGGGCGAACAAGGAAGTACACAAGCCTCACGCCGATGAACTGCATGGTTGATGCAGCACGGCCGGAGAGTAAGATGGCCAGAGAGTTTGCGCAAACGACAAGCAATATTGTGCGGAGACAAATGCTTCTCCGATGGCGTGATAATCATGAGCAACTTCGTCCGATCATTGCGGGTTCAGGGTTGCTCCTGGATATCGAACCTCTGTCGAAAGATCTTGCCGATGTTGCAGTCATCGGCCTGAGGCTCGTCGATGCGTCTGAGTCAAATGCAAAACTCACGGAAGAAGAACAACGAAACTTCACGGAGACGCTGGATCGCGCTGAGAAATCCAAGGGTGCAGTACAGATAGCGATCATCCCGGCGCTGCGTAAGATGCTCGCGACGGTGAGCAAGTGAACAGCAAGATCCGGTACGGCATTATCGGGTTTGGGCGCTTCGCGGACAAGGCCATTGCCCCGGCAATCAGGCAATCGCCTAACTCCGAGCTTGTGGCAATTCAGAACCGGTCGCTCGCAAAAGCAAAGGATGGAGCCGTTCAGCACGGCGCTGCTCATGCGTTTGATTCTGCTGCCGATCTCGCTGCTCATCCCGACGTTGATGCGGTGTTTATTGTCTCTCCGAATGCCTTTCACTGTGGCGAGACGATCATCGCGGCAGAGGCGGGGAAACATGTTCTCTGCGAGAAGCCGATGGCGATGAATGTTGCCGAGTGTGAACTCATGGCAGAGACGTGCGAGAAACACAACGTGAAACTCTCGGTCGGGCAGATGGTTCGCTTGTCGCCCCTTGTCGAGAGAATCAGAACGCTCATTGTCTCCGGTTCAATCGGGAGAGTCCTGCACGCCGAAGCAAATTTTGTTTACGACGCAAGGCTCAGTTCGCGCATGTGGCTTCTCGATCGCCGCATCGCAGGCGGCGGGCCTATATTCGATGTCGGCGTCCATTGTTTGGACACGTTGCGGTATGTGCTTGACAATGAAGTCGTTTCCGTAAAGGGGGAGTTGACGCCTGGCCCTACTGCTGATCGTACCGAAACGACCGCACAGTTGGTGCTGCGATTCTCTCGGGGCGTCATCGGCTCCATCTTCTGTTCGTACGATTCCGCGGTTCGGGAAAGCTACATGCAGGTGACCGGTACTGAGGCGAGAGTTTCTGCCATTGACTTTACGGTTGGTGGACAGGAGGCCATGCTGAAAATTGAGAAGCGTTCCGAGAAGCATCCGGTTGATCCAGAGTGGGAACGGTTTGTGGTGCCGAACCTCTATGTCCAGGAATTGACGATGTTTTCAGAAAGTATCATCCATAACACCAACCCGGTTCTCTCTGCGACAAACGCATTGGCAAATCAACGTGTTCTCGATGCTGCAATGACTCTGTAGCTCGCATGAATCGCAAGTCCATTGGTTTGGTTGCCGGCATTCTTTTCTTTGCGGCGTTTGCTTTGTTGCCGACGTTTGACACATTTCAGTACGCAGCAAGCCGCCATGCAGCCGAGCATCAATCTGCGTTGGATGTACCAGCGCTTGCGCGATCCATGCAGATCGTTGCGGGCCTCATGCTTCTCATGGTTACGTGGTGGCTGACAGAACCAATCAAGCTTTCGTACACTGCACTACTTCCCCTCATTGTGTTACCGTTTCTCGGCGTTGTTGGATTGTATAGGGGACAACCGACCGCGTTTTCCGTTCTCGGTACAGCAAAGAATTATCTGAGTCCGGTGGTCATGCTGTTCTTCGGAGGGTTCCTGCTTGCAGGAGCAATGCGCCGCTGGCATCTCGACCGCAGGCTCACGCTCTGGATTCTGACGCGCGGAACGCTGGCAAACGATTCGCGGAAAACGCTGCTTGGGATGATGGCAGTGACGGCGTTCATGTCCATGTGGATCTCGAATACAGCAACATGTGCGATGATGCTGCCGCTGAGTTTCGGCATACTTTCTTTTGTCGACGCTGAGCCAGGCAAATCGAATTATGGCAAGGCACTCATGCTTGGGATCGCCTGGTCGGCATCGATTGGCGGGATGGGCACACTCATCGGCACACCACCCAACGGAATCGCGGTCGGCATTCTGCACACAGCGTACGGATCGGATTCGGCGTTTCATCGCATTACATTCCTTGACTGGATGAAGATTGGGGTGCCGTATGTGGTTCTCTTCCTTCCGGTTGCGTGGTATGTTCTTCTGAAAGTATTTCCACCCGAAGTGTCGTCGTTTCATGGAGGTAAGGAACGTCTGACGAAGGAATTCGCCACGCTCGGTCTGATGAACGCAGGGGAGAAACGTTCAATCGCAGTCTTTGCGACTGCCGTTGCGCTGTGGGTTGCGACGCCGTTCCGCAATCAGTTCCTTCCCGATTTCCTTCTCAATAAGTTGATGTGGGTGGATGAATACACAATCGGGTTGATGGCAGGACTATCGTTGTTCATTCTGCCCATCAACCTCAAGGAGAGATCGTTCGTCTTGCGCTTGAGAGATCTTCGGTATGTCGAATGGGGAGTGCTCGCGATTGTTGGGGGAGGTATTGCGTTGTCGGATGGAATGTTCAAAACCGGCTTTGCTTCATGGCTCGCGTTCTCGTTCGTTTCGCTCTTCGGTTCTCCGTCTACATTGGTGATGATGTTTGCCATTGTGCTGTTCATCGATTTGTTGACGGAGATTGCGACGAACTCCGCCGTCATCTCGATGATGGTCCCCGTCGTCATCTCGATTGCTGAATCGACCGGAGAGAATCCAACAGCCCTCACCATAGCCGCCGCGCTTGCGTCCTCGATGGCCTTTATGCTCCCTGTCGGCACGCCACCCAACGCGATGGTCTACGGAACCGGATACATCCAGCTCAAAGACATGGTGAAAGCCGGATTCATTCTGGATATCCTTGGATGGTTGTTCACGGTGGGAGTTCTCGTTCTCTTTGGTTATCTGATCTTCGGCGTGATCAGCTTGTGAGGAACCTCCTCGCAGGACAACTCGTTGAAGAATGTGTACATAGACAGAGGAATCAAGGTTGAAAGCACTTGTCACTCTTATGTTGATGATAGTATTGCCGTCGCCGGCGTTTCCCGACTCGGTGGACTGGGAACGAGTGCACTCGATGACCGTGCACGGCATCGATCAACTGTACAATCTGGAAATGGACAAGGCTGAACACACGTTTGACGAGGTCATCCGTCTCGCGCCTGCCGACCCTCGCGGACCGTTCTTCAAAAGCATGATCTATTTTTGGATTTTCACGCTCAACAAAAACGAAGCGGCATTCGAGCAGTTCTTTCATCTCTCCGACAACGTGATAGAGATCTGTGAGCGGCAGCTGGATGCCGACGAGAACAACGCGGTTGCGACGTTCTATCTCGGCGGCATTTACGGGTACCGTGGTCTGGCGTTTCACCGGAACGGCTCTCTTGCCAAGGCGGCTTGGGACGGACGAAAAGGGTACATGTACCTGCGAGATGCAGCCGCAATGAAGCCCGACCTGTATGACGCCCAGACGGGGTTTGGTCTGTTCAGTTATCTGGTGGGCAAGTTGCCAAAATCATCGCGCTGGCTTCTGAACATTCTTGGATTCGATGGTGATATTGAAGGAGGCCTTGCTGCCCTGAAGCTTGCAGCCGAGAGGGGAATATACACACAGAACGAGGCGACATTCTTCCTCTCGCAATTTCTCAGCATGGAAAACCGTCACGACGAAGCCCGGAAGTATCTCCAGCGCCTGCTCGACAAGTACCCCGACAATGCGCTGTTCCTGGTGACGTTTGCACAATGGGAACTGCGGCAGGATCGCGTTGCAACTGCCATTGAGGCTGCGCAAAAGGCAATCGCTATCAATAACACAAACAGGGTGCAGATCGGCGATGAACTTGCGTACAGTGTTCTTGCCAATTGCTATTATGTGAAGAACGATTTTGAGAATGCGCGGAATAGCGCTGAGTTGTATTTCCAGAAAACTGAAAACCGGGACATCGTTCCCAATTCGATCTACTATCGACTTGGGATCTGCTACGAGATTGCCGGTCAACGCGACAAGGCGGTCGCAATGTACCAACAGCTGAAAGAGGTCGACCTGATGTAGGCCGGTGCCTGGAATCAGCAGTTCTTCCGTCGCAAAGAGGTGCGCCTTCGACGACCTTTGACAGAGATTGACATTCTCCAGATTAAAGCCGAGAACAACGCGTCGTTGGAAAAGCATGACGATGCCATTCAATGTTTTCTCGACATTTTGAAAAAGAATCCTGACACCAGTCAGGAAGCTCAGGCACTCTACGGACTTGCTCAAGCATACTTTGACCAGCAGAGATTCCAGGATGCATCTGTTGCCGCGCAACGGTTGGTGGCGCTCCGCCCAGCGAATGAAACCTGGATCATTCCTCATGGGTACTTCAAACTGGGACAGGTTTTTGCAAAATTAGGTCGTATCCCGGAGGCAAGAGAGGCATTTAAGAAGGTGTTGGACTTTTCCGACTATGATTTCCAATCACGTCTTGAACCACGTGCGGAAGCGGAGTTGAAAAAGCTTGACCAGCAAAATCAATAAAACTCGGAATGAGTTCAATCCTCTCTCTCCGATTGATTCAATCCAACTGACGTTCGTATCTTGCTTCCGGGCTGCCGCTCGATGAGCGTAGCGTATCATATCATATCATATCACTCAACTTCACCCCACAAGGTTCGCATGAAATGTGTCCCGCTTTTTATCCTTGCGTTGATGCGCTTTCAATCGCTTTCCCAAACACAATCACTAGAGAATCTGATTCAGTTTGTGAATCCCATGGTCGGTACGCAGAAGATGGGACACACGTTTCCCGGAGCGACCGTACCATTCGGCATGGTCCAACTCAGCCCCGATACGGACACGATCAGTTATGAGAAGGACGGGAAATACAATCCGGATGTCTACCGTTACTGTGCAGGATACCAGTATGATGACAAGACAATTGTCGGTTTCAGTCACACACACTTCAGCGGCACAGGGCATTCCGATCTTGGCGACTTCCTGATCATGCCAACGACGGGACCGCTTCAACTCAATCCGGGCACTGCGAACGATCCGTCAAGCGGCTACCGCTCTGCCTTCTCACATGCAACGGAAGCTGCAGAACCCGACTACTACAAAGTGAAGCTGGATGATCACGGCATTCTTGCAGAGCTGACTGCAACCACTCGCGTTGGATTCCATCAGTACACATATCCCCAATCGGATCAAGCACACATCATTCTTGATCTGACAGCGGGAATCTACAACTACGAAAACAAGAATGTCTGGACGTTCGTGCGAGTTGAGAACGACACTCTTGTGACGGGCTTTCGGCAAACAAACGGTTGGGCGAGAACGCGAATTGTCTATTTTGCGATGACGTTTTCCAAGCCGTTCCACCAATACGGTCAACAAGCCAATCCGACCGAAGTCTACAGAGGTTTTTGGAGAAAGTTCGACCAGACAAGAAATTTTCCTGAGATGGCAGGGAAGAGAATTCGTGCGTACTTTGACTTTCGTACTGGGGCAGGAGAGAAGCTGAAAATCAAACTCGCTCTGTCTTCAGTCAGTACCGAAGGAGCACTTCGCA
>CAYJNF010000018.1:0-8897 GCA_964370915.1 uncultured Chitinophagales bacterium | reverse complement strand
CGGTGAAGCGCGAGGGGCAGTCGGCCTGGAACGCCGAGCTGAACAAGATTCTCATCCGCACCGACAATCGAGACGTGAAGAAGTATTTCTATACGGCAATGTATCATGCGTGTCTGAGTCCAACGATCTACATGGATGTTGACGGCTCCTACCGGGGAATCGACATGAACATCCACAAGGCCGATGGCTTTACGAACTACACGACATTCTCGCTGTGGGACACGTTCCGTGCACTGCATCCGCTGCTCAACATTATGCAGCCGAAGCGCAATGTCGATATGATTCGGTCGATGCTGGCACACTACGATCAGAGTGTGCATAAGATGTTGCCTGTCTGGTCGCACTATGCAAATGAGAATTGGTGCATGATCGGGTATCATAGCGTTTCTGTCATCGCCGACGCGTTGGCAAAGGGCAACGATGGCTTCGATGCAACGAAAGCGCTTGAAGCCTGTGTGAACACGGCGCGCCAGAAATACTATGATGGTTTGGAATACTACATGGCGTCCGGTTTCGTCCCGGAGGATAAGAGTTCATCCTCCGTGTCAAAGACGCTGGAGTATGCCTATGATGATTGGTGCATTGCTCAGATGGCGAAGAAGTTGAACAGGGCCGACATCTACGATGAGTTCATCAAACGATCCACGAATTTCAGAAATGTTTTCGATGCATCAATCCGGTTTATGCGTCCGAGGATGAGCGACGGAACGTTCAGGAAAGAATTTGATGTCCTGAAAACCCACGATCAGGGATTCATTGAAGGGAATGCCTGGAACTACAGCTTGTACGTTCCGCATGCCCCTGCTGAATTGGTGGAGATCATGGGCGGGAAGAAGAGGTTTGCAAGCTATCTCGATTCATTGTTTACCATGGACCTGCCGGATGCATTCTTCGCCGACACGGAAGACATCACGCGCGAAGGAATTATTGGCAACTATGTTCACGGCAATGAACCGGCTCATCACGCGGCGTACTTGTATAATTGGACCGATGATCCGTGGAAGACTCAGGAGCGTGTGCGGATGATTCTCAACAAGCAGTATCGGCCGACGCCTGACGGGCTGGGTGGCAATGATGACTGTGGACAAATGAGTGCGTGGTACATTTTCAGCGCGCTTGGTTTCTATCCTGTCGCCCCGGGATCGGAGGAGTACGCGTTTGGAAGTCCGGCTGTGAGTGAAGTGACGTTGCGCCTTGAGAACGGGAAAACGTTCACGATTGTCGCAGAGAATCAAAGCAGCAAGAACATCTACGTCGATAAAATATTCCTCAATGATAAACGTCTTAATCGGAGGTATCTGAAACATTCTGAGATATTGGGCGGCGGAAAGCTTGTGTTCGAATTGAGTCCGAAGAAGTGATTTTCTTATCGATTAAGTTGCAGCATAGAGGAACCGAGCATAGCGCGACTCTGTTCTTTTGATAGAAAAATGTTCCTCGTGTTCTCACCCGAAACCCCGGGGCAAAGACTACCCTGAGGAGCGGGTCTCGGAATGACGTCTAAGAATTTTGTGGACGAACCCTTACGTCGTTGATTGTTACTAAGACTGGAGAATATGAATTTGTCAAGATCGTTGAATGTTGTCGTGTTGAGTATTGCCCTCATCAGTATTGGACTGTCTCAAAATGAAACCGGAGCCATTGGTGGACAAGTGTTGCTCGATGACAATAGTCCCGCTGCAGGCGCTTCAGTCACGCTTGAAGAGACAAAGGTTGGAATTGCTACGAAGGATGATGGCTCGTTTCTGATCACCAACATTCCGGTTGGTACGTACAAGCTCAGTGTCCGCTTGATCGGGTATGAGCAGGGCGAGTTGCTTGCTGCTCGCGTGAAGAGGAACGACACTACACGCGTACAAATCGAACTTCGGCAGAGTGATATCGAGCTGGGACAAGTTCTGGTGACTGGAACAAGAAGGCAGGCAGCGGGAGATGTCCGTCCGAGCGTCACGACGATGACCCCGCGAGAAGCAAAGTACTTACCCGGCGCGGCGGAAGATGTGCTGCGCAGCCTTCAGGCACTTCCCGGCGTTACGAGCATCAGCGATTTTTCCTCACAGCTTATTGTGCGTGGATCGGGTCCGGACCAGAATCTTATTATGATCGACGGGTTCGAGGTGATTAATCCGTACCGTTTGTATGGTGTCGTGTCGATGTTTAATCCGGAGACGGTAAGCGACATCAGTTTGCAGACGGGAGGATTCACGGCACAGTACGGCGACAGACTCTCTGCGGTGATCGATGTGAAGAATCGCGAAGGACGTGGAGATGTGCCGTTCAGCGCAAAGCTGAATTTCAGTCTCACCAACATGAATCTCATCTTCGAGGGAGCGTTGCCGGTGGATGGCTCCTCGTATCTTCTTTCGCTCCGCCGGACGTACTATGATTTGATACTTGGTCCTGTCTTGAAATCAGCGAAACTTGTTCAGGGCGATGTGGCGCTTCCGAATTTTCGAGACTTGCAATTCAGAGCCGGCATGCCGCTCGGAGAATCGAGCCGATTGATTGTGAACGCACTCACGTCCCGTGATGGCGCGTCGCTGATCTCGGGAGCAGAGCGCGATCGTGCCGACAGCATCAGCCTTTTCGATGCGTCATACAACACCATGTTTGGTGCCACGTGGCAATTCAATCCATCCGACAGGGTGATTGTCAATACGCAGCTCTCGTGGTATAGGAACGAAGGGTCTGGTGCATTCGACGGAACATTCGTCGATCCGTCGCAGAACACCGGCAGCATCGGGCGAGGTGATACGCTCGGCGTGCGGTTCGTCAGTTTTGCCGTCGACTACGGTTACAAGTACGATAAGACATCACTGCTGCAACGCTGGCTCTGGAATGTAGGCAAGCATACCGTTGAAGGAGGCTACGGCGCGGATTTTCTCCGCACGGCCTTTACGCGGTACTTCGACATTGATCAGGATTTGAAGAACTTCATTGCGCAACGCGGATTCATCGTACCGGCGGATGAAACTGAAAGCGTTCCGTTTCAGCGATACAACGTCTACCTCCAAGACCGCATCTCCTTCGGCGATCGATTGTTTGTTCAGCCGGGAGTTCGTCTCGACTATTATCCATTCATCAAGACAAAAGTGTACATCGCGCCGCGGCTGAATATTTCGTACAAGATCAATGACGCAACCACCGTTCGTGCAGCCTACGGAACGTATTTTCAATCGCCCGGAATGGAGAAGCAGAATTTTCAGGGAAGCGTCACATATTCGGACGCGAATTTCAAGACGCTTGTCGCCGAAAAAGCACAGCACTACATTCTCGGGATTGACCGTATGGTGACAACGACGTGGCAACTCAAGACTGAAGTGTATTACAAGAGTTTTGCAGATCTTGCCGTTGCGGAGAAATTGCAGGGGTCGCGTTGGTTTTCTTCGCCGACGGGTGATAGCATATTCTCGGCACGAGGATGGACAACGCCGGTGCGCGTGCCAAGTGATTCGCTCACTCCTTTCCCGGTCAATGATGCGACGGGTGAGGCCTACGGATTTGAAGTTATGCTTCAGAAGATTCGTTCGCTGCCAACAGACAAGTTCACCGGATGGATCAGTTATGCGCTGTCCTATGCCGAGCGACAGCGGGACGGAAAGGTCACGCCGTTCCTGTTCGATCAACGACATGCGATGAACGTCGTCGGGAGCTACAAGTTTGCAGAGAAGTGGGACATTGGGCTTCGCTTCACATTGCGATCCGGCCGGCCGTACAACAAAGCGTTGGGGGTGAAGCCGCGGGTGATTGTCGTGATGCAGAATGGAGTGGCAACCCCCTTCATTCAGACGGATCTCAAGGGAAAAGTGCTGCTCGACGTCGACTATGAGCGCGATGCATATTCAAGCCGGTTGGATACGTATCATTCACTCGATTTGCGACTGACGACGTATCCTAGCTGGTGGGGACTTGATTGGGCGTTCTATCTCGATGTGCAAAACGTCCTTAACCACAGTAATGTGCAGCAGCAGAACTACTACATCGACAGCAAAGGCATACTTAATACCCGAAGGATCAATGGAATTCCGATCTTCCCATCGCTCGGGATGAGTGTAGTCTTCTAGAGGTGCACCCGAAAACCCCAGAGAAAGAAACTTCACCGCCAAGACGCCAAGGGCGCAGAGATGAAATTCCGTTGTTCCATACCGACTTCGAATTTCTTTCTTGGCGTCATGGCGGTTACTTTTCTTTTCTCCGGGGTAGCGTCCCAACCTCTAAAAGTCTGACTGAAAAGCATACTGGAAGAGAAGGCCCTGCCTGACGGGCTACGACTCGTCTACGACCCGCCTACGGCTCGCAGAGTAGGGCAGAGCAGGCAGCAGGCAAGGCGCCAAGGTGATTTTTCTGAAGAACCAAAAGTTCCTTTCTTTGCTCTGCTTCCGGGTTGCACATTCACAGTCGATTGAGTAGCTTCCTAGCGTCCACAGTCACTTTCCCAACAACCCTCAAGAACCGGCATCAACACGGTTCACATAGGAGGTTCTCATGCCAGCACTTTCTGAACGCGTAATCAGATTCATTCTTGATCATGAAGGACTGAATCAGCCCGGCATTTGGCCGGGTGGCTTTTCGGGTGTCACGATTGGGATCGGCTACGATCTTGGGTACGTAACTCTTGACCAATTCGAATCCGATTGGGGTTCATACCTGAGCCGAACAGCTCTTGACCAGTTGCGGTCGGCAGTAGGCTTGCGCGCCATCAAGGCAAAGAACAAGGCGCCGGAATACACGAGCACGAAAATTCGACGTAGTGACGCCGAAGAGGTATTCAGACTGAAAACACTTCCGCTCTTTCAGTTTAAGGCCGCCCAGGCATTTCCGGGGTTCGATCGACTTCCATTGGATGTTCAAGGTGCTCTGGTTTCCCTTGTGTACAACAGAGGGACTTCCATGGTTGATCGGCCGGGAGAAGACCGGCGCAAAGAGATGCGCGCCATTCGTGACGCTGTAGTGGCACGCGACCTGGCCGAGATCGCGAAACAGCTTCGGTCCATGAAACGCCTGTGGGTAGGAAAGAATCTTGGCGGCCTGCTTGCGCGACGCGAAGCGGAAGCACAGCTCGTTGAATCGTGCATTGTGTAACAGCGATGAACGCGGGCCTGAGTTCTGTCGGATCATATCAGGTGACGCGCAGTGCGATGGAGTGTTCCGAATCCGGCGGCGACAACATTTTCGTAGAATAGCTGTGGAAGTAGATAAGGACGAAAGGTCAGCGACAAATCATGGCAGAACTCCCCAACACGGTGCTTCTCATCGCGGACATCAGCGGATATACGAAGTTCATGAAGCAGCACACGATTGCCAGCAGCCACGCGAAGCAGATCATCGTGAAACTGTTGAGAGCGATGATGCGCGCCGCCAAGCCTCCACTCAAAGTTGCCGAGTTGGAAGGCGACGCAGTGTTCTTCTATGCACGGGGGAAGGCTTCGGATGTCGACCGGATGGCGGCGCACGTGAAGCACCAGATCGTTGAATTGTTTGCTGCGTTCAAGAAGGAGCTGCACGACATCGATTCACTCCGGACCTGTTCATGCGATGCCTGCGACCATGTGCATGACCTTCAGTTGAAGCAGGTGATGCATGCCGGCAACGTGGATATCGCGAGGATCGAGCGGTTCGAAAAACTGTTCGGGATCGATGTCATCCTGGTCCATCGCATGCTGAAGAATTCCGTTCCTGTTCATGAGTACGTGATGATGACCGGACCGATGTTTGCATGCGTGAAGGATTTCTTTGGACTTGAACCGGAGAGGCGCACGGAATCTTTTGAAGGAGTGGGCGAAGTGGAGACTCTGGTGTTTTACCCCGATGACATACAGCCCCGAACGACTGTTTCCACGACAGACGGTGATTCATCCACTCTGGCAAAACTCCTGTGGAGATTCCGGATTAACGTGAGAGCAATCTGGGATGTCTATGGCCTCGGGAAGTACAAAGGAATATTCCGGAATCTTCCTGCCTGACCGGGAACATTTTTGCTCGCTTTTTGTTATTATCTGTGAGGTTTTCATTCAAACCAATATCTAGGAGTCTCTCTCTATGATCCGTTCGTTTTCGGCCGTCTTCGTTCTGGTTCTGATGATATCGTCATCCGTGGTAGCCCAAAGACTTGAGAAGGCGCCCAACTTCAAGCTCAAATCGCAACAAGGAAAGGTGATTGAACTTGCCAAGCTCAAAGGCAAAGTGGTCGCCGTAAATTTTTGGGCCACCTGGTGTGGTCCGTGCAAGAAAGAGATTCCGGGATTCATGGAAGTGTACAAGCAGTACAAAGAGAAAGGCCTGGAGATTGTGGGTATTTCACTGGATGAGAAGGGCTGGGAGATTGTACGTCCGTGGCTCGACCGTACTCCCATCTCCTATCCCGTTGTGGTCGGCGATGGAGAACTCGCCGATGCCTATGGCGGCATCGATGGTATTCCTGCCACGTTCATTGTCGACAAGAAGGGAAATGTCGCAAGCAAGCACGTTGGCTACATGAGCAAGGCAAACTTTGAAGCAATTGTGAAGTCCCTCCTTTGATTCCTCAAACAGCATTGCGGAACCTCCGCGATGCTGTTGCTTCTACCTCCGTGTCACAGATCGACGCAAATTTGTTTCGTTGAGAGTTGACAAACAGATTCGTTCTGCATATGTTTTGGTGAAGAGATTCCCTGTTCATTACACTCCCCCACCTTTTATGAATCGGCGTCACGTTTTCACATTCAGCGTTACGCTCATTTCTTTCGCTTCGGCGCCGGCCCTTGCACAGCCGGCCCTGAAGATTGCCTGTGTCGGCGATTTTCACACAGGCCCCAATGTGCAATCGGTTGCCGGCATGATCGCAAGTTGGGCCCCCGATGCGGTGGTTACAGTCGGCGACAACAACTACACTGCCAATGACGCGACGGTTGCCTCGTGGGACAATGAAGTCGGGCAATACTACGGTCAGTTCATACGATATCCCGCGGGAAGTTCGAGTGTCTATGCACCTGGTCCGCCGGCGAACAAATTCTTTCCCGCACTTGGCAATCACGATTGGGATGCCGGCATCGGTGGGTGGTACAACTATTTTGAACTTCCAGGCAATGAGCGCTACTATGATGTCGTCAAAGGTCCGGTTCATCTCTTCTTCATCGACAGTGATGGCAGAGAGTATGATGGGAACACAAGTTCTTCCGTGCAGGGTCAATGGCTGCAACAGCGACTGGCAGCATCCGCGTCACCCTGGAAGATCGTGCTCTTCCATCATTCACCGTACTCGTCCAGTTCGGGACACGGCAACACCCCGAATATGCAATGGCCGTTCAGCGACTGGGGGGCAACACTGGTCTTCAGCGGGCATGATCATTCGTATGAACGGATTGTCAAGAACGGCTTCAATTACATCGTCAATGGTATAGGAGGAATGCCACTCTACGAGTTCAGACCGACTCCTGAGCCAGGCAGCGTCGTGCGTTACAACGCCAGTCACGGCGCAGTGCTGCTATCGGCAACTACCCTTCTGTTGGTGGTGAGAAGCTATTCTACAAGTGGCGTGCTTTTCGACAGCCTACGTATTTTCGACTCTACTGTCCCGGTTCAACTTTCGAATTTCTCAGGCACGTACGTTGCGCAAAGTCGCGTACACCTAGCGTGGACAACTCTCTCAGAGACTCGGAACTATGGTTTCGAAGTCCAGCGGCGCGAGAACCGGCATTCAACTTTCCTGACTCTGCCAACTGGTTTCGTTCCCGGTCATGGGACGACGCTCTTATCCCACAGATACTTCTTTAATGACAATAATGCTATCACTAGTTCTTCTGAATACAGATTGAAGATCATTGACCTGGATGGCGGAGTCGAATTCAGTGAGGGAATTGTAGTGAACGCACCAACGTCCTCGATCGATGTACCCCAACCGACGGGGTTTCGTCTGGATCAGAATTTCCCCAATCCGTTTAATCCTGTCACGACGATTCGTTTTTCTGTAGGGACGTATGGCCACACGTCCCTACGTGTGTTCGACGGACTGGGCCAAGAAGTGATGCTCCTGCTCGATGGGAATCAAGACGCAGGTGAGCATTCAGTGCAAGTGAACACGCAACGCCTTGCCTCGGGAGTCTACTACTACCGACTGATCGCCGGGGAGCATTCTGCCACACGTCAGTTTACTGTATTGAAATGACGCCGGCGACCTTGTCTCCCGCTCCTGCTGAGAGGAAGTTCTGGGATGGTGCGAGAACGAGTGTGTGATGGAGAGGAACTTCACCTGTTTGAATCTCCTCACGAAGACTTTATATTGTCCCAACTAACTATTACGACACACTCATCTTAGATATGGATCAGCAAAAGACACACGAAGAGTTGCTTGCCATTTTTGAAGAGCGCGTTGCGCACGGTGAGAAGGTAGAACCCGGTGACTGGATGCCCGACGACTATCGGAAGACACTCATCCGGATGATCGGGCAGCATGCGCACAGCGAGATTGTCGGGCAGTTGCCGGAGGGGAAGTGGATTCCGTATGCTCCGGGTTTCAGGCGCAAGCTCACGTTGATCGCCAAGGTGCAGGATGAAGCGGGGCACGGACAGTTGCTCTATCGCGCGGCTGAGACACTTGGCAAATCACGCGAAGAGATGCTCGACGAGCTGCTTGCGGGAAAGGCAAAGTATGCCAACGTGTTCAACTACCCGACTCCGACTTGGGCTGATGTTGGTGTGATTGGATGGCTGGTGGATATGGCCGCAGTGGTAAACCAGACGATGCTGCAGCAAACTTCGTACGGGCCGTATGCCCGGGCGATGAAGCGCATCTGTTACGAAGAGTCTTTCCACATCAAACAGGGCTACGACCTGGTTGCCACGTTGGCAAGGGGAACGCCGGAACAAAAAGCGATGGTGCAGGGTGCGATCGATCGATGGTGGTATCCGACATTGATGAT
>CAYJNF010000017.1:6300-17701 GCA_964370915.1 uncultured Chitinophagales bacterium | reverse complement strand
ACCACAAATGGCGGATGTGGAAATTGTTGTGTACAATACCCTGGGCGAGAGAATCACGTCTCTCGTGAACGCTGTCCAAACGGCCGGGACGTATCGAGTGATTTGGAACGGACTCAACTCCAACAATCAACACGTGGCATCAGGCGTGTATATGTATAGGATGAGGACAGGAAGCTTCACCTGCACAAAGAAGATGTTGCTGGCAAAGTAAGTGGTATGTTGGAGTAAGCGGTGTAGATTGCCTTGGTAGGTTGAAAAAGAGAAAGCCGGTCGCGAACAGAGAAGACAATGTCCTGTACGCGACCGGTTTCTTTGTAGGGGACTATCGAATCAAAATCATCTTGCGAATCTCGGCGAACTGTCCTGCCTCCAGCCTGTAGTAGAGAACACCACTGGCAATTTGCTCAGCCGCAAACGTTACAACGTATGTACCCCTCTCCTGATTCTCGCTCACCAGAACTGCAACTTCCCGGCCCAGAAGGTCGAAGACTCTGAGCTTCACCTTGCTGGCAGCGGGAAGGTGGTACGTGATTATCGTTCTTGGATTGAACGGATTGGGATAGTTTTGGTCGAGCTGTACATGTGGTGGCAACACTCTCCCCTCTTCAACATCGGCGGGCGGAACAAGAGTCAACACAAAATCAATATTCTCGATGGTGAACGTCTGCGGAGGGACAGTGATCAGGCTCAGTTGTCTGTTGAGTCCGATCTGATCAACAGAGAGATGTACCTCTCCCGCAGCGACTGCATCAATTGCATACAATCCGGCCGCATCCGAAATTCCATACCCCAAAACATTTCCCTGGGTAGATGTTGCAGTAACTCTTCCGCCAACAATTGGATGGCCGTTTTGCGACGTGATCCTTCCGCTAATGCGTGTCAGCCCGACGCTATTTACACGCATGGCCCCGATATCGATTCCGGAGACAATTCCCGCAACAACAACCGTATCA
This sequence comes from uncultured Chitinophagales bacterium, assembly GCA_964370915.1. Taxonomy (GTDB): domain Bacteria; phylum Bacteroidota; class Ignavibacteria; order UBA10030; family UBA6906; genus CAADGV01. The sequence continues at coordinate 16,748 of CAYJNF010000017.1, read as the reverse complement.
GCGTCCTGCCAGTACTGAATACCAAACGATCCATTCTTGAAAAACGCAGGCGAATAGTCGCTGTAGGGAATCGCAAGTATGGCATAGCTTGCCTGCGGCAGATCGGTCGCTTGGAAAATCCCGTTAGAATCAGTGTGAACGACAACGGAATTGGTTGGCGCGGAACCGGGCGGCCGGGGGAATAGAATTACGCGTGAAGGCACAGCGACGCCAAGCGAGTCTTTGACGGTTCCCTGAATGCTGTTCGTGGATGATCTTCTCGCCCGGAGCGCGAAGTCTATCCCCGTGGTGTCGCTGCGGAGATGAATAATATTTGCCTGCGTGAGATCTGATTTGTGATCGAAGAACTGGATCACGTATCCCGGCTTCCATGCTAATGCGACGTACTCGCCACCGCTGGATACTTCTGCGTGATATTCACCCTGAGCATTCGTGCGTCCACTCCAAATCACGCCCCGAAGGTAGCCGAGTCCTGGTATGAATCGCTCCTCTTCACCGAGGCCCGGCGTATGCCCTGTGGTCGCGGCAATCTGGGTCATTTCCTGCAATGATCTGACAATCAAGACGAGCGCACTGTCAAGTCCCGCGCCGGTACTGTCCCTTACGACACCATTGATAACCGCCGGAACGCGGGGAGGTATCCGACTCAGACCCCACGACGCATGAGCAGTATCGCCACTCATGACGACCACAGGTGTTGCAGTCAACGGCGTTGGAGCGTTGTTGTACCACTCAGATTGATATGGTCGGACGCCGGGAGTTATGGAGTCTTGAACAGCCTGCAACAGGTACGAACCCGTGTCAACCATCGCAATGAAATGTCCCTGTGAATCTGTACCAACAGAGGGAACCCCCATGAAAGGAGGAGTAAGCCGGAAAAACCGAACGCGGATATTCGCTATACCCGCGCCGGTTGAATCATTTGTGATGGTTCCCGTAACTGCTCCACGAGACCCCGCAGGCGGTAGCGGGATCGCAGCGACTGCAATGTTGCTGCGGGCACTCTCCACCATTGCAGTATCCTGAAATGCCAGCGACGTTACATAGTAGTAGTATGTTCTTCCGAACTCGACCTGGGTGTCATCAAAAGCACGCAGTGGAAGAATGATCAACTGCTGGAAATGACTTGAGTCTCCCAGCGATCTGTAGACTTTGAAGAGGAGTCCGTTGCCGCTGGCTTGCCAGGTGAGTATGACATGAGGGGAGCTTCCGGTGAGGAGTTGAGCAGTCAGATTCGTTGGCGGTGGAAGTTGAGCATACGCACCCGTCCCCACCAGCAACACAACAAGCGCGACCGCAATTGGACGTTTCATAAGTTCGGCTCCTTTCAGCAAACAATATCGAGGGACATACTATCCGCAGCACATTTCTCCAGCCATATGTCCTTCACTCTCCTGCGAAACGAAATGCCGTAACTCGCACAGAATTCTCTCGACTTCATTTGGTGATCGAGAAAGAGATCCCTTGTATCTCCATACTTGTCCGCTCTATTTGCACCACAGCGGCGCTCAAGAAACAAGATCTCGAGCGCCGCAGCAGTAAAAAACATTGAGAACAAATGATCTCTACTTCAACAGAATCATTTTATGGCTGCCAGTGAAATGTCTTCCATCGCTCCCGGTTGCCGTCATGCGATAGATGAACACTCCGCTCACCACCTGATGTCCGTTGTTGTCTTTTCCATTCCAGACAATCACAGATGATCCAGCCTGCATCCAACCGTTGCTCAGTGTTGCGACTTCCTGACCAAGCATGTCGTAGACACCAAGTTGTACAACGCTTGCAATCGGCAGATCCACCACAATTGTTGTGGATGGATTGAACGGATTCGGATAGTTCTGCATCAGCCGATACCCGCTTGGAATCCCCTCACCGCCTCCACCTGTTGGCTGAATGGGCGGCATCGTCACGTTGACATTGTAGACCGAGAAGGTGCTCGGCAAAATTGTCGTTGACGTCTGACCGTTGTTGTAGTTCTCACGGTCAGTGGAGATCGAAATCGTTCCTGTGGGTGCTGCTTCAATGGAATAATCACCAGAGGCATCAGTTAATCCATAACCCACAATTTCGCCGAACTCATTCTTCGCGTAAACATTCACCGCATCGAGCGAAGCTCCATTCAGTGCGCTCACTCTTCCATTGATGGATGCTACACCCACCGACCTGATATGGACGACCCCGATGTTGATTTGCGTGATTGCCCCGGCGATATTTACGGTGTCAGCCTCGCGCCAATTGAAAATGCCGTACGCTCCTGCTTTGTAGAAAGCAGGCGCGTAACCGCTGAATGGCACTGCAAGCACGAAGTACTTACCCGTCGGCACTGCATTGATCGTGTACGCGCCGGTAGAATCCGTGTGGCCATAGCGCAGTGATGTTGGCACTCCACTGAAGTTTACCGGAAGAAGAAGAACACGCGAAGGTACTCCCGTACTCGCTGAGTCGCGTACGATACCGCTTACACTGTTTTGCAGCGTTGGTCTTGGAATGAGGTCAAAGTCAATGTTGGCGACATTGCCGTTCACGACAATGATATCTGCATGGAGCGGGTTTGATTCGTGATTGTAGAACTGAATTAGGAATCCTGATTTGCTTGCCATGGCAATTTAGGATTTGCCGGACAAAACTGTAGCGCTGTAGTGGCCCAGAGAATCGGTGAGTCCGGTCCAGAGAACGCCGCGGCAAAGTCCTATTCCTTCAATCATCATGCTCTCATCACCAACGCCGGGCGTCTGGCCAGTCGTTGCCGCAAGCTGATTCATCTCCTGAATCGTACGCATGATCAAAACCCGTGCCCCTCCCAAAGCGTGACCTGACAGGTCGCGTACTGTTCCCGAGATGATGGCAGTTGCCGGAGGCGGATTGCGACTCAACCCGAAGTTCGCTGTGAACGTCGCGGCTGGCAGGACATGCACCGGTGTTGCATGAGCAGCGTCCGGTGAATTATCGTACCACTCGGCTCGGTACCCCTGCACTGCCGGAGACACAGGCATCGGTTCGGCCTTCACCAAATATGTGCCGGTATCCAGTGCCGCCGAATACCGACCAAGCTGATCCGTGAAGACAAATGGCGTGAAGAGCGCATGTGAGCCTACTTTGAAGAATCGAATCATGAGATGAGGAATAGGAAGATTTGTCGAATCGTCCTTCACTGTTCCCGCGATTGTTCCTTCCCGACCAGGCGTCGGAGAAATCCTGGTCAGTCCAAAGTTTGCTGTGAACGTTGCACCAGTTTGCACGTGCACTGCCGTTGCATTGGCAGAGTCGCGAACATTGTCATACCACTCTCCAATGTAGCCACCGGTTGGCGAGAACGGTGGGATTGCGCGGAGAATGTAAGTGCCGGTATCGAGTGTCGCGTGGTACCTACCGTTTGTACCCGTGACTGCTTGGATCCAGGTTCCGGGGGGGGAGCCTCGTTTGTAAAACTGGATTTGTACAAACGGAATCGGTGCATCGGTCGAATCGTCTTTGACAAGGCCCGTGATTACCCCGTTAATAGGCGGCGGGGCAGGTCCTCTGCCAAGCCCGAAGTTCGCTGTGAACGTTGCTCCGCCCTGCACGTGCACCGGTGTGGCGTTAACGGAATCCGGAACATTGTTGTACCACTCGGCCACATAGTTGTTTGAGGGGAAGATAGGCGGCAGTGCCCGCAAGACATACGTTCCCGTATCCAACTGTGTCTGATACACTCCGTTGGAATTCGTAACGACTTGAATCCATGAGCCTGACGGATCGCCACGTTTGTAAAATTGAATCTGTACCAATGGAATCGGTGCAGACGTGGAATCGTCTGTCACAAGACCGGTAATCGTGCCGGTATTTGGTGGAGGAGGACCGCTGACGAAGGAAACCCGCACGCGATTGCTCGGTTGACTTTCCACACCTCCCGTCCCTACGGTTGTAACGTAGTAATAGTACGTATGATCTCTCGACACATTGAGATCAAAGTAGAACTTGATGAATGTCTGTGTGATACTGACGAAGTGGGTCGAATCATCGACCGATCGATAGACTTTAAATTGCCACATGCCACCTGCCGCTTCCCACGCCAAACCTATTGCCGGGACATTTCCTTGAACCGTGTCTGCGGTTAGATTTGTTGGTGGGGGCGGTGTCTGCCCTAACAGGGCTCCGAGTGGTATGAGGCAAACTAAAGCAAGCAAAAGGGCGCGTGCTTTCATGAAACCTCCTGATATGTTTAGTCGCTTAGCCTTCCCGCTGAATCGCCCCTCGAAAAAGAAATGCGTCACTTGAGGAGCTGATATGTCACTAGTAATCTACTCTGGGATTCTCAAAGAAGCAATACCATGAATATGGTAATTCTCCGACAGACAATTCACATCCCTCTGAATGTGTGCCGCGACAATTAGATGTTCTCCAAATGCTCTCTTGGCGTGAGGCAGCGCTACGGGTGTTGAATATTTCCACGAAGAACGCGCTTGTCAGACTTGGTTTGTTGCGTCCGCCGAGCGATTGCGACTCATTCATTAAGGACACAACCGAGTGGCTATTATCTCAAGCGCCTTGGCAACCGGCGTTTTTCTGATAAAGACGGAGAGCGCGTTTGGATTCCACAGAACACCTTCATCGGCCACGACAGCTTCGCGTTCTGTTCGTAACGATCTTATCCTCACACCATTCACTTCGAAGCACATCGCCTTCGGAAGTCCGTGGAAGATTATTTGATACGCTCGCTGGATTGATGCACCATCATAGCGACCGATTGCAGGAGCTATGTTTAGCGAGAACGTTGACTGTCTGAACACGATATTCGTGGTTCGCGATTCATTCTTCGAGTGGTAGGCTTCGGAAGTACCGTCATCTTCATACAACGTGAACGACGCATCTTTTCCCGGATAGACATGTATGATCAGACTATCCGTGGCGATCAATGCCGTGCTCAGTGCGACATTCGCCATCGGAATAATGGAGCCTGATTTGACAAACAGCGGCAACTTGTCGGTGGGAGCCAGATACTTGATAACTTGATTTCCGTTGATGTGTGCATCACTCCAGTAATCATACCATCCCCCGTCCGGAAGCCACACATTTACGGTACCGCTATCTGAACAATTGGGAGCCACAAGAATTTCATCTCCCCACATGTACTGTAGATCGCTTTTCCACGCGAGTGAATCGTGTTGATGGCCGATAACCATTGCACGCGCAATCGGCAATCCTCTCTGCGACGATTCGTGCGCGTACGTATATGTGTACGGTATGAGTTGATAGCGCAGGTCGCAATACACCTTCGCGGACCTTTGCACTTCAGTCGGCCGGTCGAGAGGCCAACGCGATTGCCCCATGCCGTGCGGTTTCCAGAAGGGTGAAAAACTTCCGAATGCCATCGACCATTGACGGTACATCGCATCGTCCGGCCCTTTCTTATTTTCCCAATCGTGAAACCCGCCGGCATCATGTCCCCAAAACGGAAAACCGGAAAGCCCCGCAAGCTGCATGCTTCGAACCTGCGTTTTCATATCATCGTAGGTAGGTTTGATATCACCGCTCCACAGCGTGGCGTAGCGTTGCGCGCCGGCAGTCATGCCGCGCACCCACACAAATGGTCGCTTTGTTCCGGCAAACTCTTTGTCCCAGCCCTCCTGCACCAACGATTTTGCGATGAGAAAAAACCAGTAGTTCCTCATCTCGCGCCAGGTTCTGCCATTCTCAAACGTCGTTGCCAAAGGTATCTTACCCATTTCGTCAAACTCGTCGATCCACAACGCGTCGCCAGGATAACCGAGATCGGGACTGAGTGACTTTCGCCAGAAGAGATTCCAGAACCATTCACGCACTTGCTTCTTCGTGAAGTCGGGCGCGCTGTCTCCAAAGTCGATGCTGTCGGACTGCGGAATATTGAATGATGGCTTCCAACCATCGCTGTGCGACGCGATGCAGCGGTTGAAATCCAAAGTTGCGACAAGTCCGTTTGCTGCAATCCATCGTTCATATCCACGCGGATCTGGGTAGCGCGTTGTATCCCACTCTAGATGCGACTCGCATCGTTTGCCTCCTCCGGCCCTCCAACGATTGTCATTCACGATGTGATCAAGAGGGAATCCGGCCCTTCGATGTGCGATAATTTTTTCTTTCCACCACTTTTCATCCGAAGGTGCCGCAGACGTGTGGTCATTCCCCTTATCGGAAAGGGCAAGCCCGAAGATCGCCCTCGGTGGGAAGCGAGGCCTGCCGGTGAGTTGTGTGTAGCGGTCGAGAATATCTGAGAAGTCTGGTCCTAGAATGACAAAGAAATCCATGCGACCGTTCCCATCGATTGAAAACTCGTAACGACCATCCTTGCCAAAGTTGAACAAATTCGGAAACGTGCTGTTGAGAAAAATTCCGTATCCTTTGCTGGATAAGTAGAACGGAACAATCAGTGGTGCCTGTTGACCATGTTCCGTTCCATAATTCCGAAGGACGACCTTTCCGCGCAAATCCAGACTTTCCTCTCTACCATAGTATCCATGACCCAATCCAGTGAAGTGTTCATCCGCATCATACGTAAACGACGCACGAATGGTGTCCCCATCCCACACAATCCCACCGCTCGATTCAAGAATATCTCTTCCATTTTGCGAGAACAAGAGACGTATCGGATGTTTATTGATTCGAACGGCAACTCCGGAATCCGCACGTGCAGTAACCCGAAAGGATGTCCTGTCTTCAAACAGAGTCAGCGATCCCGGCCACTGATGCGATTCCACCATTTCATATCTGTCGTCAGAAAAGAACTCCTCGCCGCGACGGACGACTTGTACTCGAATGATGTAAGCGCCGTACGGCGTAATTCGCAAACGCTCACCCTGCTCACTCGCGAAAATGATGCTTCGATCTTCTCGAGCATAACGCAAAACCTTGGCGGAATTTTCTTGAGCCTGCATGGAAGTTCCGAGATTTCCAGAGATGAATGGTGACTTCAATGCAGCACTCTGAGCGAATGCCGATAAGGTAGCAATCAGAGTAGCAATTGATGCTCTATGGATATGTTCTCTCATTTCGTGTTATCCTTTTCAATAAAACTAACACGAGCCGGCTGCGTGGCGCAGAATAGTCTGGCTTTTTTCGATTCATGTGTGGAAACAAGTCATCAGACGAAGTCATACATGAAGGTATGATATTCAGGTGATGATGTAGCTGAGAACGGCCAAGTACGACGGTGGATAACGAATTCGGCATTACAGAGAGCGCCGATGCGCATTTCAAAATAGCCAAATCTCTAGAGCAATGTCAACTGCCTCGCCATGATCAATGACCTTCGCTGCTGCGATTTCAGGAGAATCCAGTTGTTCGACAAACCTCTGATTGCATCTCTCAATACCGAATGCTACATTCGTTCCGCCGAATTATTTTCTTATGTGACGTTGGCGACGCACCTTGGATTTGCTGAGCAGAAATCGAGGATGGCAAATGGAGGAGGTTTTATGATTCGCAAAAAGACTATCGGCGCCGGTTTGAGAATCATGCATGTAATTGTTTTGGTTCTCATCGGAACGGCCCTCGCACATAGTCAGAGGCACAACCATGTGCAGGACACACTTGGTGTCGTCAACTTTCCCGTCTCTTGCCTGCCGGCCAGTCAATCCGAATTCAACCGCGCAATGACGTTACTCCACCACATGACCTATCCGCAGGCAAGAGAAATGTTTCAGAGGATTGCGGAACACGACTCCCGCTGTGCGATGGCCTACTGGGGAATTGCAATGACGCTGTTTCAACCACTCTGGCCAACGCGACCCAGCCCTGCAGATCTTCAACGAGGATGGGAGGTGGTGCAGAAAGCCAGAACACTCACCCCCCCGATGAAGCGCGAGCAACTCTTGATTGCTGCCGCCGAGGGCTTTTTCCGAGAACCCGCGGCTGGTGATTACTGGAATCGAATCCATGCATGGGCGAAGGGTATGGAAACTTGCTATGCAGCTTTCCCCAACGACCATGAAGTCGCTGCATTGTATACACTGGCGCTGCTTGCCACCGTTCGGCCTGACCAAATCTCCTCTCCTCATAATGCACGTGCTGCAGACATACTGCTTCGCATACTGAAAGAGAATCGCCGCCATCCGGGTGCAATGCACTACTTGATTCACGCAAACGACGCACCGGGACGAGAACATGAATCGCTCGACATTCTCCGCGAATACGAATCGATTGCCCCGCATAACCCTCATGCGCTTCACATGCCAACGCACATTTACACGCGACTTGGCAATTGGGAGAATGTCGTTCGCGGGAACATAAAAGCTGCCGAGGCAGCACTCCAATTTCCTGCGGGAGACCATGGGCAGTTCGTTTGGGATGAATTCCCCCATGCCATTGAGTATCTGATCCATGCGTATCTTCAAATGGGAGCCGACGACGCTGCCGCCGCACAATTGAAGCGTCTCCAGGGAATGGCAAACCTTGAACCGACATTTAAGACCGCATTCCACCTCTCATCCACGAAAGCCCGATACGCTCTTGAGAGAAAGGCCTGGACTGAGGCCGCAACAATTGTCCCGCGTGAACCCGGCACAGTTAATTGGGATCGTTTCCCTTGGCCAGAAGCAGTAAGTTGGTTTGCTCATGGCCTTGGTTCCATTCACACCGGTGATTCAGCCGAAGCGCGACGAGCGCAAACCCGACTCATGGAACTTGAAGCAGTTGCCGCCAACGCAAAAGAAGAGTTGTTCGCCCGCAACATTCGCGTTCAGCGCCTCGAACTCACGGCATGGCTTGGTTACACGCAGGGCATGATTGATTCAAGCGTGGCATTCATGACTCAAGCCGCCGAGTTGGAGACTTCAACACCCAAGCACGCTGTTACTCCCGGCGGCACGCTGCCTGCTTATGAACTTCTGGGAGACCTTCTTCTCGAACAAGGAAAACCCTCCGGGGCCTTCAACGCGTACAAGCGTTCTCTGGAGCTGTTTCCCAGACGTTTCAACTCTCTCCTGGGTGCAGCCCGCTCTGCCCGCGACATCGACAGTTTGCAAACTGCCGCGCTATTCTATCGCCAGCTCATGGATGGAACAAGCGCGGAATCAAAACGTGAAGTGCTTCAAGAAGCACGAAGTTTCTTATCTCGATAACCTGAGCGGATGACGGATTTCTCCTCCGTATTTCAAAGGGGCATGGAGATTCTTGACGGAGCCAAGATGTGAACCTCAGGGTGACGATGGATCTGGAAGAGAGTTGACATGAACCAGCCAAATAATCCTTTGCATGGCAAAACGTTGGAGATGATCCTGAGTCATCTTGTGAATCACTACGGCTGGGAAGAGATGGGACGTAGAATTACCATCCGGTGCTTTACTGAAAATCCAAGCATATCATCAAGCCTGAAGTTTCTGCGCAAAACTCCGTGGGCAAGAAAGAAAGTGGAAAAGCTCTACCTTGAAAGTGTCGTCTAGTAGGATAGAGTCTCTCGCAACATATGTCTGGCATTGTCATCTTTGATCACGAAGATAATGAGATGATGAGACCGTACAATGTCGTCGCCGGATCGCAGGCAAAACCGGTTGCCGCAGAAGATCAGGTTGTTGCGCCGCAGCGAACCTTTGCGCTTGACCAAAACTATCCGAACCCATTCAATCCGTCAACAGAAATCCATTTCGCACTCCCCGAGGATAGTCATGTACTGCTAGCGCTGTATAACAATCTTGGTCAGGAGGTGCAGACACTCATCAACACAAATGCACCGGCGGGTTCACACAGTGTAAAACTGGATGCGGAGAATCTTGCGAGCGGCGTTTATTACTACCGGTTGCAGGCAGGAAATCATACCGCAATGCGGAAGATGCTGCTTGTCCGATAACTAACGAAGAGAGCAGATGATCGCTGTGCAACACTGGGTGGGGCAGGGTGCCAAGCCGGGGTTGCACGGCGAGCGTATATTGGTTGCGAGGCATGGTGAGGTGCCTCGCTACCAATCACTACATGGTTTTATACACCGAGTCGAGCAACGTTCCATCCACCCACTTCACAACAGCAACCACGCTGTCGCGGTCAAGCCGAGGCTTGGCGGGAGGACCACCGCATATGGTGTACACGTCACGCTGAATGTCCTTGAGCGAGCGAATGGGAAGTGAGCTTTTCGCGACTCGTTTGAGAAGATCGGTGCGACGCGGATTGATGGCGATGCCGCGTTCGGTAACGATAACATCGATAAGTTCGGATGGACCGCAGAGTGTAGTTACTTCATCGACGATGATCGGAACCCTGTCGCGGAATGAAGGGACGGCAAGAATCGAGCACTTCGCAAAGAGGCAATCCTGCCAGCCGCCGAGTCCATGCAACAGCAAACCGTCGGAGTGTGTGACGACGTTTCCATTGAAATTCACATCCACCTCGGTCGCGCCCAGAACAACAGCATCCAGCATCGAAGCAAAATTCCCTTTGCCATGATAGTTGTAGCTTGTAAACGGACTTGTGCTCACGTGTCGCGGGTCCGATGCCAACGAGCG
>CAYJNF010000017.1:0-6290 GCA_964370915.1 uncultured Chitinophagales bacterium | reverse complement strand
ACGCCTGTCCGTCAAGAATAAAGTCGGTCAGCCCTTCCTCCAACATCTCTACAAGATACTTCGTGCTTCCGCCACGCATGAACCGCGCCTTCACTCCTGCCTTCTTCATTCGTTCTTTGAGCGAAAGAAGAAAAGCGAGATTGATACCACCAGCGCCCGCTTGAATGGAGAATCCGTCGTGCATGATGCCTGCCTCTTCAATGAAGCGCGCAACATACGCGGCAATCAGAAGTCGGTCCGGACTCTTGGTAATCTCCGTCGTGCCTGAAACAATCTTGGACGAGTCACCGAGAGAATCGACGACGACAACAGAATCAACATTGTTCCCCTGTATGTGCCACGGAACGCATGGGAATGGCACAAGATTGTCCGTCACAACGATAACGTTATCGGCATACTCAGAGTCGGCGAGCGCAAAGCCCAACGGTCCGCATGCAGATGGGCCTGTCAAACCGTTGGCGTTGCCAAATGGATCGGCTGTCGGAGCCGCGAGGACTGCAATATCGATATGCACTTCACCGTCCTGCACCGCTTGATAGCGCGTTCCATGCGACCGCAGAACACCTGCGCCGCGCATCTTCCCTAATGAAGCAAACCGCCCCAGCGGTCCGTTCATGCTTCCTTCGATGTGGTGGATTGTGCCATCGTCCAGACACTTGATCAGATATTCGTGGCAGGGAAATGACGCACTGGGATACCAGCGTATGCCGCGAACTCCCAATCGCTTGATCGCATCGAACAGATGATTCGTCAATGCATCGCCGTTCCGGAGATGATGGTGTGTGGAGATTGTCATCCCGTTCTTGATGCCAGCCTTCTTCAGCGCGGCGGTCAGCGTTTTGACAACCTTATTCCCATCCTCAGGATACTGCGCGCAGCTCCGCACCCGCGGCTTTGCCTTGAAGCCTGTCGGCTCGCTCTCTCCAATTCCCCTATACGGCTGTTGTTTCACTCCATTGACTTTTGCAGGAACAAGCCGGTCGGCCGCGTTCTTCACCATGCGACCGGTCGTTGAAGCAGTTCGATCACTCCACATAACCTTCCTCCTTCAAGACAACCACCGCAGCGACTTTCCCAGCTTTCGTTCTCCAATTGTGATGGATAAGCCCGAGTGTCTCTGCGAGTGAAACGGTCTGCAACGCTTGAAGGACAACAGGCATGTCAATCATCTTGTTGCCCAAAGCAACCACACCGCTGCCGGACTTCTTTGCGTCCTCGAACGCCAGTACGACCCGCTTTGCCTTCAGAACTTCATTCTCGTCGGGAGTGAAAACATCGTGGACAACTTGCACTTGTCGCGGATGGATGCAGCCAATTCCCTTGAAACCCAACGCTCTGGATTCCGCAGCGCTGACGCGCAAAGCGTCTACGTCAGCCACGTCGGAGAATACACTGTCAAGCGGTTGAACTCCGGCAGCGCACGCGGCATTGACTATTGCCCCGCGAGCAAATGCGCTTTCTCTTCCCTCGCGCGTTCGTTGAACGCCAATGTCCGCACAATAATCCTCGAGCCCGATTGCAAGGCCGCAAATCAGTTCTGAAGACGCCGCGATGCTGAACGCGTTTACCACGCCTCGCGCTGATTCGATGATCGGAAGAAGATACACGTCGTGCCGGATGAGCTTTTCATCACGCATGGATGCTACGAGATCCGCAACCGCCGACACATCAGTGGCCGACTCACATTTCGGAATGAGGATAGTCTCGACGCCATGAGGGATGACCTCACGGAGATCCTCAATCCCCATTTCGCCGCTGTTGATTCGCACCATGCGTTCTGCCGCGCCGAAGTCGACCATTCTCAGCGCGTTGCGTACAAGAATGCGTGCGGTATCTTTTTCTTCCGGCGCAACGCTGTCCTCGAGATCGAGGATAACGCAATCAGGTGTGTGCAAACCCGCGTTGAGAAAGAAGCGTGGATCGTTGCCCGGAAGATACAGTCGGGTGCGACGCAAACGGTTTTTCGGTGACCGTTTCCGATCTGGATTTACGCTCAACAGATACGCGTTGTGGTTCTCAGGCAACGCACGCCGTGCAGCGGCCTCAACGCGAGCAGCAATGACGAACGGAACTGCTCCCCGGTCTTCGATTGAGACGGCAGCATGCTCGACATTCATCGACGATAGAACATCTTTGATCAGCGCCCGGATGGAATCACCGTACAGCGCCTCAACCTTGCTGGAGAGATCGATTGAAATGCCGCCCCGTTCCGTAATTGTCAGTTCAACATAACAATCTGAACGGATGCTGCTATCTTTTCGACCAGCCGATACAGATTGTCGCTTCGTTGTTTTCATATTCTTACCATGCGTATGCTTCCGGTGCTTCACCGCCAGGTCCCGGCCATATTTCATCGAGTGCCTTGAGTTCATCTTCCCGAAGGTCCGTATCCAATCCCCGCACCATACCATGTAAATGTTCGATTGTTCTCGGTCCGATAATCACGGAACTCACAATTGGATTCTTCACAAGCCAGGCAAGCGCAACGGCTTCGGGATTTTTTCCCATTGTTTTGCAGAGCGATTCATATTGTTCCACTTGCTTCCGAAACCGAACGAGCTGCTTATGCACTGCCACTGTCTTTCTTCGAAGTCCGTTTTCAGAATTCACAATTCCAGCGAGAAGTCCTTCAGCCAAAGGACTCCATGGTATGAGCCCGACACCCATTGCCCGGCAAGCAGGTATCACTTCCAATTCCACTATTCTGTTTGTGAGATTGTAGAGGCTCTGTTCAGAAATCGGCCCGGGAAGATGATGTTCCCGCGCCGTGTATTGCGCCTCAACGATGTTCCACGCCGCGAAGTTGCTGCTTCCCGAGTAGATGATTTTCCCTGCCTGCTGAAGCTGACCCATTGCCTGCCAGATTTCTTCCCATGGAGTCGCTCTATCAACGTGGTGCATTTGGTAGAGATCAATGTGGTCGGTCTGTAATCGCCGCAGACTGTTTTCGCATGCTTGCCGGATATGATAAGCGGACAGGCCGCGTTCATTCGGCCCATCGCCCATCTTGCCATACGCCTTCGTGGCGAGTACAACCTTCTCTCTCCGTCCGGCACCCTGAGCGAGCCATCGTCCGATGATCTCTTCAGTTCTCCCGCGTGATTCCTTTCCGCCGTAGACGTCAGCGGTGTCGATGAAGTTAATGCCGGCGGCAAGAGCGGCATCGAGTAAGGAGAAACTCATCTGCTCATCCACATGTTTGCCGAGGTTCATTGTGCCAAGGCAAAGTCTGCTAACGCGAAGTCCTGAACGGCCGAGGTGAACGTAGTCCATACATCTACTTGATGAGCGTTGTGAGTTGTTCTGCGACAGCAAGAATGTCTTTCCCTTTCGTGAACGGAAGACAATTGCCGGTCGCGATTCTTATTTTGTCCACCCACTTCGGGGAAATCGCGTGAAGTCCCTGCAATGCGCCACTCAACGCCCCTGCAATGGCAGCGATGGTGTCCGCGTCACGACCGAAATTGCCGCCGAGAATTATCGAGCGCTGGAAATCTCCGCTGGCCAGCTTCAACACGGCAAACGCAGACGCAACGGCTTCCGGAGCAGCGGCCTTGTATTCCGTCCAGAGCGCCGCATGCAGCGGCATCCAGGCCTCTTCCCACGTTTCGCTTTCGTCGATGATACCAAGCGCTCTTTCGAGCGTGTATCTCATCCACGAGTCGATAGGTGTCGTGTGTATTGCGACTTGCAAAATTTCATCGAGGTCGCCACCCGCCATCGCAACAGCAATTCCCGCGGCAATAGCCTGAGCACCCCAGATACCGTCGCGTGAATGACTGATGCGGGACTCAATCTCCACCAATCGCGCTGCACGTTCTGGATCGCCGGCACATACAATTCCGATTGGTGTTATGCGCATTGCCGCGCCATCGCTCAGGCAATGCGAGTTGTACACTCCCGATAATGGTGGAAACACCCCGCGGCGAATATTGACTGCGGCCTCGCGCTCGCTCGCTCCACCGCGCTTCAGTTCTTGCAGCGGCAGAACATGAGTCATCCAACTTTCAAGAACATGAGCGTCAGTGATCTCGCCATTGGCACTGATAAGCGTGTGAGCCGTGAGAAGAGCAAACTCGGTATCGTCTGTGCCCGGGGCGGGACCCTCGGGGAAATCCGTGGTAATGCCAAATCGAAATTGATTCTCCGGTGAGCGAGCGGCATCGCCGAACGAATCGCCGATTGCGTGTCCGATGAGACATGCCGATGCGCGGTCAACCAAACGTGACTTGTCTTTCAGAAGTTCAGATTTCGAAATCATGTTCTACTTTCATTGTGTTGAATCTGTTGAGTGAAACTGCGCCACGTATGTTGTGCGGTGAGCAAGATCGGTGAATGTAGCATTGTCAAACCCCTTGAGGCTGGTGCGAATGCGATCGCGCAGCGGCTCAATCCATTGATGCGGGAGTTTGTCTGCGCCAAGCATTGTTCCCATAATCGAGCCGACAGTCGCACCGCTGCTATCGGTATCCCATCCCCCCATGACCACGTTACAGATTGCGCGGCCATAATCGTTGTTGCTTGAAAGAAGTGCAGCCACTACGAGCGCAGCATTGTTGATGGTGTGCACCCAATGATACGAACCGAATCTCGCATATAGCTGATTCACCGTTTCTTCCCAACCAGTCTTCTCTATCGGCATGGCGAGTACAAACCGAATAGCTTCAGCGAAACGCGATTGTGGCGGGATGAACTTCAACGCGTTGTCGACAACTAAGCGCATGTCATCCCGAACAAACGAATCGGCAATTGCAGCCGCGAAGAACACTTCACCATAGATTCCGTTCCGCACATGACTCAGGCTCGCATCGCTCCACGCAAGTTCGGCTGCACGTGAAGGCTGCGCAGGTGAAACCCATCCCCACACATCCGCCCTTATCTCAGCGCCAATCCACTCGCGGTATGGATTCCTGTAAAGTGCGGTTTGTGGTGGTCGCAATCCCGACAGCGTGTTTACATACGCGACACGTTCAGCGGTAAACGTGGAAAGCACTGGAAGCATGGCGAGCCACGTGCGAGCAATATCTTCCGAACTGAAACTCTCACCGTAGGTCTCAAGCACATGGAGATTGAGCATCGGGTAGTTCATGTCATCGTCTTCCGTCATGCAAACGATGTTTTCCCGCAAGCTCTCTTTTCCGCTATGCTTATTCCATGGATACTGTTCCAGAAGGGATTGTGGAATGCCTCGTTCGGTTATGTACTCTGTCAGCGGCCATGTGCCGTTGGACGAGAGCAATGCTTTGATTGCATGACGGGGAATTTTCTCGACCGGCTTTCCCAACAGACAACCAGCCGCTCTTCCAAGCCATCCCCCCAGAACTCTGTTCTTGAGAAATGTTGGGGAATAAGATGGAATGTCATCGGGTTTGATTTGACAAAGCCGGGCCGCGCCATTCCATGTCGACGGTTCGTGGGGAAATTCTTTCGCGGACGAAGGGTCGCCTTCAAGCTCGCGATAAAACTCGTCAGATCTCTTCACGAACTCCGACTCGGAAAGATTCAGTTTCTTCACTTCTTCCCATCGCCTCACCAATTCGGTGATTTCTACGCCCTCTTCCTGAAGTTGCTTCAACTCGTGTTCGATGCGTTCGGGTATTCCTATCCACGAAATGTTCATGCACGTTCTCGACTGTTTTCAATGGCAGCATCAATAAGGCGATCAGTCAATTCAAGAAAGTCAGTACCGTTCAAAGAGGGAATGCAAATACCTTTCAGATTCCTTACCGCTTCGAGCCAATCGTCGCTGGCAATCACTCCCGGATTCATTCCGCCAGCCAGTGCTCCAACCATCGCTGGAAGAGAATCCGCAGTTTTGGCAAACGACGCGGCCGCAGTAATAGCGCGTTCAAAGTCATGCCCCATCATTTTGGTGATGACGAACGCGAGCGCCAATGTTTCGGGCGCAGCGTTTCCGTAGCTGTACTCACGATTGACGATTGCGTTCTGGAGCTTCGGCAGCACTGAGAACAGCGACCCGCATTCTTTGGTGAGGGCAAGGGCGTAATCGACTTTCCGCCTGACTAACGATGACTGCGGAAGAACTTGAATTGATTCAGTCAGGATCTCGTTGACACTCTTCCCCGAACAAGCAAGACTCACTCCGACAGCCATCGACTGCGCGGCCCATACGCCATCTTCCGAATTTGTGACCGAAGCATCAAGAGCAGCCAGTTGTGCCGCCTTCTCGGGATTGCCCGTACAAAAAATGCCTATCGGTACTGCACGAGCAACAGCGCCATCGTCAAAGTAATGAGGGTTCTCCCGCCCCGAACGAGGTGGCATGATAC
>CAYJNF010000016.1:1716-17841 GCA_964370915.1 uncultured Chitinophagales bacterium | reverse complement strand
CAGAACACCACACCATCGAAAGACAACAAGTCCACCGATTTGTGACAGACGGATCTGCGATGAAACGTACTTTCCCTTGCGTTGTTCTCCTCCTGTCTTTCGTATGCCTCGACTTCATTCCTGCGCACGCGCAGTTCTTCTACTTCGGACGGAACAAAGTCCAGTACACGGATTTTGAATGGCACGTACTCCGGACTGAGCATTTTGATATCTACTATTATCCGGAGATGCAAGATCTTGCCGAACGTGGCGCCTACTTCGCCGAAGAGGCCTGCAAACGACTGGAAGTGAAATTCAACCACTCACTCGTCCAACGCGTGCCGCTGATTTTCTACAGCTCGCATCTGCATTTCCAGCAAACCAACACCACGGGCGGATTCATTCCGGAGGGAGTCGGAGGATTCTTCGAATTCCTCAAAGGCCGCGTGGTCATACCCTCCGACGGCTCCTCGGCACAGTTTCGTCACGTGATTCATCACGAGTTGGTCCACGTGTTCATGCACAGCAAACTTGCCCGCGTGCTTACCGATCATCGCAAGGTGTCCGACCGGATGCCGCCGCTCTGGTTCACCGAAGGCCTTGCCGAATATTGGTCGACGGATTGGGACACACAGGCGGACATGGTGATGCGCGACGCGGTTCTGAGCGATATCGTCGTCGGGTTGAGCGACATGGATCGCATCTATGGATCGTTCCTGATGTACAAGGAGGGACAGAACGCGCTGCAGTACATCGGGAAAACATACGGCGAGGAAAAAATTCTCCTGTTGATGGAGAATTTCTGGAAGGAGTCGTCGTTCAGCCTCATCATGCAACAGACCATCGGCAAAGCATACAAAGAGTTCGATGAGGAATGGCTGTATGCATTAAAGAAACAATACTATCCGCTGTATGCAAAGGAAGATTCCCCGAGCCGCGCTGCAAAGCCTATCGTGATGGATGGCTTCAACTCGAAACCGGTGGTGTTCGAGCACGACTCCGTTCGCGATGTGTATTTCATCGGAAACAAAACGGGGTACTCCGGCATTTACCGGAAACCCATCGATCCACCTGCGTCGTCTGAACTCTCTGCAACCGCGGGACAAACGGCATGGGCGCAGGAGCCGGCGGAGAATGTTATTGAAGGCGAAAAGAATGATGAGTTTGAGGCATTCCATCTTTTGCGGGGAAGAATCGATATCTCGAAGGATGGTGTTCTTGCATTCGTTACCAAGAGCGGCGAGAATGACGCCATCCATTTGTACGATGTTGTGCGGGATGAACTCGTCGAGACATATCGGTTCAAGTCACTCGTCAGTATTGGTTCCGCATCATGGTCGCCGGACGGCAAGCGCATCGCATTCACGTCCATCGATAAATCAGGAAGCAACGATCTCTATCTCTTCAATACTGCAACCCGCGAACTGACGAAGTTGACGAACGATTACTATGACGAGCGAGATCCGGCATGGTCGCCCGACGGCAAACGAATTGCGTTCGCCTCAGACCGGACTTCGTTTGGCACGAAGAATAAGTACAATCTGTTTTTGTATGATGTTGCGACCGGAGCGATCGACTATCTCACCTACGGTCCCGACAACTATCTCTCGCCCGCGTGGTCAAAAGACGGCAAACGCCTCGCGTTCACAAGCGACGCAGGCGGCGCTCAGAACATCTGGCTGATGGATGTTTCCCGGGAATTCACCGGCGCATATCGCACGATCACAAAAGTCACGCAATTCACAACGGCAGCGTTTGATCCGGCGTGGACCAACGACGGCGATCTGGTCTTCACGGCATTCGAGAAATTCAGCTTTCAGATTCGGCTTCTCAAGAATGTCAACTCCATCGCCGACACATCCACCACAGTTCAACTCATCGATCTGTATGCCAAACAAAAATCCTGGGAAGCGAAGACACTTGCCGGCGCGACAAGTGTTGAGCGCTTCAAATATGTCGGGGATTACAGTCTCGACATAGCCCAGAGTGCGATCTCGACGGATCCCGTATTCGGCACGTCGGGGGGCGCGGCTGTTGCTCTCAGCGATCTTCTCGGCAACGATCAGTATTACTTCCTTCTCTATAACACTGCTCAAACGCAGGATGAACTGCTGTCAAGCTTCAACCTTGCCATCTCGCGTATTTCGCTAAAGCACCGCACATCATTTGCGTATGGCATTTACCGCTTCACGGGACGGCGTTATGACTTGACGGATAAAGATGAATTTTTCTACGAACGTGTGTTTGGCGGTTATTTTGCATTGAGTTATCCGCTTACGAAATTTCAGCGTATCGAAACATCGGTAAGTTTGAGCAACTCCAACAAAGATGCGGACCTGCAGTTGGAGGATCGAAAAGCATTGCTGCTGTCGAACTCCGTGGCATTCGTCCACGATAACTCTCTCTGGGGACCGAGCGGTCCGCTGGACGGCAGCCGGTTCAGCCTGACACTGGCATATACGTCGGACATTCAATACTCCAATGTCAATTATTATTCCGTCATCTTTGACTATCGAAACTATTTGCGGCTCTCCCAGCGCAGTGCATTCGCCTCGCGCTTCTGGTTGTGGTACAACGGCGGGAAGGAAGCGCGGCGTTTCGTGCTCGGCGGCAGCTGGGATTTGCGCGGCTACCCGCGCTGGAGCATTCGCGGAGAAAAACTCTGGCTCACAAGTCAGGAGCTTCGCTTCCCCTTCCTCGACGCGCTTGGATTGCAATTCCCGTTCGGCGGAGTCCTGTTCTCGTCGATTCGCGGCGCGTTGTTCTTCGACGCCGGCAGTGCATGGGACAACAAATACAAAGAGACGTTCGGAAGTTTTGGCGGAGGATTGAGGATGAACTTCGGCGGTGTGCTGGTTCTTCGGTACGATATTGGCAAGCGCATCGAACAGAATTTCAAGAAGCTTCAGGATGGTTTGTTCCATCAATTTTTCTTTGGATGGGATTTTTAACATGCACGGACAGCGAACCAGGTATCGCATAGTGAAGAATGTGCTCAGGGACGGTTTCAAAAACATGCTTCTCATCGCCATTATCGCGGTCGGTGGATGCTCGGGATTGAAAGTCCCCCAGCCCCTGAAGATCGACGAAAGCGACTGGCCTGCCTTTGGGAAGAACCAGGAGCGGACGAATGCGACATCCGAGATACTCACGCCGCCGTTAACACTTGCATGGGAATATGACATCAGCAGCCCGATGGGTCTGGGATCGCCAATCGTTATCGACTCTACCGTGATCGTCACCAATCTGCGCGGCGAGATGCACGGCATCAACGCGAACACCGGCAAGCGCTACGGGTGGGTTAACGTTGGTGAAGCGGTGCATGGATCACCGGTGATTGAACAGAACATTGCTTACGTTGCCGCGGCAAACTCGCGATGGTCGCTCATTGCGTATGATCTGATTGAAGGCACGACGGTGTGGAAACAGGCGTACGGCGATATCGAGGCAACGCCCACACTCTCCAAGAATAAACTCTTTGTCGGAAACACGGCTGGAGTGTTTTTCTGTATTGACCGGGCAACAGGTGAGTCAGACTGGAAATTCCGCTTACCCGACAACACCAAGCGCAAGGGAATACGCTCGTCAGCCGCCGTGAGCGATTCGCTGGTGATCTTCGGGGCGGAAGACGGCAGCATATACGCGCTCGATGTTCGCTACAGTTCGTCACAGTGGACCTTTAACACCGGCGCGCCGGTATTTGCGTCGCCCGCAGTTTACCATAGTGTGGTGTATTGCGGAAACAAGAACGGAATGCTGTTCGCGCTCGATGCCAAAACCGGGAAGGAACTCTGGCGCTTCGACGCTGGTACCTCGATCTATGCCACGCCTGCATTTGCCGACGATCGACTGCTCATCGGCACTACGGGCGGAAAGTTGTTTTGCCTGAACGCCGACAACGGCGCGGTACGGTGGACAAACGAATTGAACAGCGTGATCAACTCTTCGGTGGCGGTATCGGGCAATGTCGCGTACTTCGGCACGCTGAAGAAAGAATTGCTCGCCATCAGACTTGACGATGGTTCGGTAGTCTGGAAACAGTCGCTGCGCGGGCGCGTGAAAACGTCGCTGGCGATTGCCCATGGCAGGCTGTTCGTTGCGACAGACGATAAGTTGATATCGGCATTCCGCCCGGTGAGCATCGGAGAATCTTTGAAGGGAACAGGACGATGAAACACGTTCTTGGGCTTGCTCTCCTGGCGATGATGTTCAACGCATCGTATGGTCAACACCTTCCCGGCAATGAACCTCCGATCGCCGATTCAGCATCATCAACAATCACTATCGTGACGAACGTCGAGGGTGCCCACGTCTTTCTGAATTCGGACAGCATTGGTGTCACGCCCCTGACACGACAGGTGACCCCTGGCCGCCACGTGATACGAATTATTCCACCGGATATTCAGAACTGGCTGAGCGACATAGTTCAGGATACGGTTCTCCTTGAGCCATCGACTGAACGCACGCTGAACTACTCGCTGAATGAACGAGTGCTTCTCCTCTCCACGCCCAGTGGAGCAAAGGTTATCTCCGGAGACTCCGTTCTTGGCACCACGCCACTGGTCGTGAAATCCAATGTTCCTTCCGTCAGAATCAGCAAGCAGGGATTTGACGAAGTCCAATTAGAACTTGCGAGAGCGAAGCGGGGAATTCTGGCTACGCAACTCAGGAAAACCTGGGGGTCAAACCCGGACGAGGCAACTCTTAACGATTCAGACGAGCGGGGATCACCTATCAAGGTATATCTCGCGGGTGCGGCTACCCTCATCGCCGGCACTGCGGCGGCATACCTAAAAGTCAAGGCAGACAATAGATATGGCGACTATTTGCAGACCGGCAATCAGGAGACGCTTTCGCAGACAGACCGTCTCGACACAGCCGCAGGCATCGCTCTTGCCGCAACGCAGCTAAGCCTGGGCCTCTTCACATACTTCATTTTGACTGAATAAACCGTTCTCTCGTTCCCTTCGTGCCTGTCTTCCCACCGGGCAGGGCTTCTCCGTCCGCTAAATTACCGGCTCGGCATTTCTTGACTTTGAGGGACTAACGGGCTATATTTTTAACAACTTACAGCATCGCCGACTTCAATCAGAACATACCAAAGAGGTCAACCTGAACCCCACGATGAAAGATGAACTTGAGTTCCTCAAGAACGTCCCGATACTCTGCGATCTTGAGCTGATGGACCTGGATACGATAGCAAAAGTTGGTGTACGAAAGAAATACAAGAAGGGGAGCATCATTTTATTGGAGGAGGAAGCGGGCGCTGCGTTGTTTGTTATCGTTTCTGGAAAAGTAAAAGTTGTACGGATGGATGATGATGGACGCGAAGTGATCCTATCGATTCTCGGTGAAAGTGATTTTTTTGGAGAGATGGCCATACTCGATGGACTCGCACGCTCCGCGAGCGTCGTCGCAATTCAGAAATCGGAGTTGTTTATGATCCACCGGCGTGATTTTCTGAAGTTGCTGCATGATTTTCCGTCCGTGGCAATTGCCCTGCTCAAAGAACTCACCATGCGACTCCGCAAGGCCGATGCGCAAATCAAGAGCCTTTCGCTGAAAGACGCTGCAGGACGAGTTGCAAACGTGATTCTTCAATTGGCCGACGACATTGGAAAAATCCGCAAGGGGCGGGTAGAGATTGATGAACTCCCATTACAGCAAGACCTGGCCAACATGGCCGGCACCTCACGCGAAACAATCTCTCGAATGATACACGCGTACATCCGTGAAGGATTTCTTGAACTTGAGCGGGGGAAATTGATTATCAATGATTATGAAAAGTTCAAAGCGCGTTACGTGTAACCGTTCATTCTTGTTCATTCAAAGACATTCTTCGGTTCTGCATGGTTGGTAAGGCTGACTTACACATGCACACCATTCATTCCGACGGGATGCTTACGACCCGCGAGTTGATGGAACGGGCAAAGAACGTCGGGCTGACAACCATCAGCATTACCGATCACGACAACACCAGCGCCATCGACGAAGCACTCCGCCTCAGCGCGGAGTACGATATCGAGGTCATTGCCGGGTTGGAGTTGAGCGCCGCGTTTGACGAGTATGACGTGCATATTCTTGGTTATTTTTTTGATCTTACCCACAACGGCCTTCAGGAGTATTTGACACTCTACAGACATGAGCGCGTCAAGCGTGCAGAGCGGATTGTCGAAAAGCTTAACGACTTGAATATTCCCCTGAAGCTGGAGACGGTATTGGAGCACGCAGGAGCCGGCTCGGTCGGGCGGCCACATATTGCCAATGCGCTGCTGGAGAAGGGACTGACGGGAACATATCACGAAGCGTTCTTCAAATACATTGGATACGGAAAACCCGCGTACGAAAAGAAATACCAGGTATCGCCGCGCGAGGCGATTGAGTTGATCGCATCTGCCGGGGGAGTTTCCATCATTGCACATCCCGGCAATATGCTCGACGAGCGGGTGATGGTGTCCCTGATCAAGCAAGGAGTCGACGGCATCGAAGTCGTTCACCCCTCGCATTCACCTGAACGCACCGCGTATTACAAAGGAATTGCAAACGAATACTTCCTGCTGACAAGCGGCGGCTCGGATTTTCATGGTGGACGGAAAAACGATCATGAAGTGTTTGGGAGATATTTTATTTCGGACGAAGAGGTCGCCGTCATGCGGCGCCGGTTGTCGTAGTCATACCCCCTGTTCTTAATCACTACTCACTGAGAAATGTAATGATCCAGAAACTGGAAGGTGTGCTTTCTGCGGAAGGCCACTCGTATGGGATTGTTGTCAGCAGATTCAATAGTCTTGTCACCCATCAGCTGCTCACCGGAGCGTTGGATTGCCTTGAGCGTCATGGTGCGGCGGAAAAAGACATTACTGCCGTCTACTGCCCGGGGTCTTTCGAAATACCACAAGTGACGGCGAAGCTGGCGCAGTCTGGCAAATATGATGCTGTCATCTGCCTCGGGTGTGTCATCCGCGGCGACACTCCTCACTTTGACTATATCGCCTCTGAAGTTGCAAAGGGAATCAGTCAGGTAAGTTTGCAAACGGGTGTGCCGATTGCGTTTGGTGTATTGACAACCGAAAATCTGGAACAGGCACTTGAGCGTGCCGGAGCGAAAGCGGGAAATAAAGGTTGGGACGCAGCGCTGACTGCGATCGAGTTGGTAAACACATTCAAACAGCTCTCTGGAGGGAGGAAACGTTCGAATAGTTGATAAGAATTATTAGCGGTACCCAGGATAATTCTTACTTAAGGAGAACGAACATATGAAGACGCGCGTAGTTGGCGGAGCGTTGTTTGTGGTGATCTGTTCATTGCAAGCATTCAGTCAAGTCGGAGTCTGGAAAAACTATACTTCGATGCAGGATGTCCGGGCTGTTGCCCGCAGCGGGAATACCTATTGGGCTGCAACCAGCGGTGGACTTTTTTCATGGACCGACGGAGACGGCGACAAATTTCTCAAGCTGACAAATGCCGAGGGTCTGAAATCGACCGATCTCACGGCCGTTGCCGTTGACAAGAGCGGCAACGTGTGGACCGGCGCTGCCACCGGCATGATTCACGCATACTTTCCTTCCACGAGCAGCTGGCGGTATGTTCGTGACATTGTCGACAAGACCGACCAAACCAACAAACGAATCAACAGCCTCGCGGTGCACGGTGACACCCTCTTGGTAAGTTCTGCATTCGGTCTCAGCGTGTTCCGTATCAGTCAGTTTCAATTCGGGGATACCTATACAAAGTTTGGCACTCTGACGAACGGCGTGAACGTATCGTCAGCGGCAATCATCAATGGGAAGATTTATTCAATCATCACGAGCGGATCGAGCACATATCGCATCGCGTATGCGGACCTGTCGAATCCCAACCTTCTGCCACCCGACGCATGGACACTGCAGGAGTTTGGCGGCCCTGCCAGGAAGAAGCAACTCGAGGTGTTCAACGGAACACTGTTCGCATCGACCACAAATGGACTGTTTCGATTGATTGGAAATTCCTGGACTGCGGTTGATTCCTTTGCGGGGAAAGATCTCATTGCAATCGCATCATCACCACAACGGATATCAGCAGTGGCGACCGACTCGCTTGTGTACTCACTCTCGCAACAGAATGTGTTCACCACGGTCACGACAAAACTTCCATCAACTCCAACGTCTTTGTCGCTCAGTGCATCCAGTGAACCCATCGTGGGAGGTACGGGAAACGGGCTCCTCTCGCTTGCGAGCGGAACATGGATTAGCCACTATCCCAACGGACCCAATTCAAACCAATTCGTCAGCATTGCGGTTGATAGCAAAGGAAACGTCTGGGGGGCATCAGGCAGCGCGAACGGAAAAGGATTCTACAGGCTCTCTGGACGGGAATGGCGGTCCTTCTCACGGCCAACTTCCAAGTTGCCCACAAACAACTACTTCCGTGTCGGTGTGGGATGTGACGGATCGGTGTGGGCCGGCTCTTGGGGCAGTGGCGTTGTTCGCATGACAGAAGACGCGAACGCCGTTGACACCAATCGGGTATACGGCAAGAACGTCGGGCTTGCCTCTGCTGTCCTCAACGATAGCAACTATATTGTGATTGGACCGGCTGTGTGCGACAAAAAGGGAAATACGTGGATGTCGGTTCATAACGCGGTCAATAAGCGTGTGCTTGCAGTTCGACGGCCGCATGCCAACCCCGATAGTGGATGGGGCACTCTGCCGGTATACGTTGGAAGCCTCGGCGAGGCAACTGCGATTTATATTACGGACGGCAACGTAAGTCGTCCCCTTGCGGTAGACGCTTCAGATAATCTCTGGATAGCATCCGTTCGCGAAGGACGGAAAGGACTACTATGCCTTAACAATCGGGGGTTAGCAACGGATAGCGTTGCCGAGACAGTCGTGACTTCCACGCATGGACTTCCGGACGACAACATCCGGTGCATTGCATTTGACCGGGACAATGATATCTGGGTTGGAACTGAAAAAGGAATCGGTATTGTACTCGATGCAAACAACCCGACTCGCTCAGGAGGTATTGCATCGTACAAACCACTTTCCGATTACGTTATCAATGCGATCGCCGTCGACCCGCTGAATCAGAAATGGGTGGCGACAACAAAAGGTGCATTCCTGTATTCACAAGACGGAACGCAGCCCCTCGCGCAATTGACGGTCGAGAACACCGAGGGAAAACTCATCGATAACGACATCAAAGATATTGCCATTGATCCAAAGACCGGAACGGTGTATTTCGGCACCCTCAACGGCCTTGCAAGCCTGAACACAGCGGCAGTAGAACCCAGACTGGAGTTCGACGAGTTGACGATCTCCCCCAACCCCTACCGGATTCCTACCACCGTCCCTCTCACGATTGACGGCTTGGTGGAAGGATCGAAAATGAAGATTCTCACCATCGACGGACGTTTGGTGAGGGAGTTGGAGACACCTGGCGGCCGCGTCGGGTTCTGGGACGGAAAGGATGAAACCGGAAAAGAAGTTGCGTCCGGGATCTACCTTGTTGTTGCGTACTCTGAAACGCAAAAAGACAAGGTTGCAAAAGGGAAAATTGCAGTATTGCGAAGATAGAACCTGTCTTTGCAAATGCCATCATTGGTCTCCGGGAAAACAGGGGCCGGAGACCAGTTTAATCAACACATCAATCACTAGGAGGATGTAGACCTTGGACACCAATGGCTACAAAGACGAGATCTTCACGAAACGCGTGCGGGCGGGGAAGCGGACTTATTTCTTTGACGTGAAATCGACAAAGTCAGAGAAAGACTTCTACATCACTGTCACGGAAAGCAAACGGGTCGGTGAAGATGAGTATGAAAAACACAAAATCTTCCTCTACAAGGAGGATTTTGAGAAGTTTCGTGAAGCGTTGGCCGAAACAGTTCAGTACGTGCAGACACAGTTGTTGGAAAACGTACCCGCCGAGAAGCAGGTTTAATCCCCCCCGCCTGCGTAGAACTCTTCCACTAGCCCATAACCTTACGGGCGTTATGGGCTTTTTCTTGACTCTCGAACGCCAATTGCCTATATTTTGTGCGGTTTTTTTTGTTTTCGACGCGAATAAAAGGGCCTTAGAACAATGAAAATTCAGATCGGTGGGATGTCGGAAGGCATTCACCGGTATCGATTTCAGGTCGCGTCGGATATGTTGCAGCTGGGAGGGCAGTTCCTCAACGACATCGACATTGATGCAACGCTCGACAAAAGCAACGCCCAGATACTGCTCACTGCATCAATTCAGACCGTTGCACGATTCGAATGCGATAGGTGTGTTAGTCCATTCGAACGCGCACTCTCGACGACGTACACAATGCTGTACGTAACGGAAGGAACCGATACTGACCAGCTCGATCCTGCTGAAGTACAGGTCATACCGGCAGGGATGCACCTCATAGACATCACCGAGGATGTCCGACAGTCAGTATTGCTTGCAGTTCCATTGAAGCTGCTTTGTAGTGAGAATTGCAAAGGGCTGTGTCCAACGTGCGGACAGAACCTCAATACGGGAAACTGCTCGTGCGCTCATGAGGAATCCGATTCGCGTTGGGAAGGGTTGCGCCGACTGAGAACCAATTAGTTCAGTGAAGCGATTTACACAAGGAGAAATTGAGATATGCCAAATCCAAAACGCAGACATTCCAAGACACGAGGCCGGAAACGCCGGACACACTACAAGGCGAGCCCAGCGGCAAAGGCCGAGTGCCCGAATTGTCATTTGATGAAGCTCCCTCACCGTGCGTGCCCGAACTGTGGCTACTATAACGGCCGGGTGATTCGCGTTCCGAAGGCTTCATAATCGCTTCGACCGCAGTACACTCCATACTTCTTCCGACTGTGTAACCCTCTTGGCTTCTCATCAAGAATACATACGCATAGCTGTTGACGCGATGGGCGGCGATTATGCTCCGGAAAACGTTGTCGCCGGAGCGGTCGATGCACTGGTGGAAACCAACTGCAGGTTCTCCCTCTCCCTTGTGGGGATGGAAGAGAAGATAACGCAGGAACTTGGATCGCATCCTTCGATTCGTTCTCTCAGACCGAATGCATACGAAATTGTGAATGCCCGTGAAGTCATCGACTTCACCGATCAGGCGACGGCGGCAGTGAAGACGAAAAAGGATTCATCCATCGCCGTCGGCTGTACTCTTCACAAGGAAGGCAAAGCCGATGCATTTGTCAGCGCTGGCCACACCGGGGCAATGCTCACGGCGTCGACATTGATACTCGGCCGGATCGCGGGAATTAGCCGCCCGACTATCGGCGCGCTAATTCCGACCGTGAAAGCGCCGAGCCTGCTCGTCGATGCCGGTACCAACGTCGACTGCAAACCCAGGCATCTGTTTGAATTTGCCGTGATGGGGTCGGTGTACGTGGAAGCGATGCTCGGGAAAAAGAATCCGAGCATTGGACTCTTGAGCATCGGCGAAGAGGATAACAAGGGAAACGACGCAACACTGGAAGCGTTTGCGTTGCTGAAGCAGAGTACATTGAATTTTCGCGGCAATGTTGAAGGCCGCGACGTTTTGCAGGGAAAAGTGGATGTTATTGTCTGCGACGGATTCGTCGGCAACATTCTCCTGAAATTTGGCGAGAGTGTTCCATCATTCTTCAAATCGAAGTTCATGACATTCGCCGAGAAGAGTGTGCTCAACAAACTGATTGCCCTGGTCGCCAAGGGCGGCATGCGTTCCGTTATGAAGGAACTTGACTATCAAGAGCATGGCGGTGTTCCGCTGCTTGGCGTCAACGGTGTTTCCATCATCGGTCACGGTGGCTCTACACCCAAAGCCATCAAGAACATGATTTTCCGGGCGGAAGAAATGGTCCAGCGAAAAGTGAACAGCCGGATCAAAGAAGCGATGGTACAGCACGCGTAACGATTGTGACATTACATAACGAAAGAGTTTGATGCAGAAGAAGCGAGCAGTAATCACGGCAGTCGATCATTACGTTCCGGAAAAGGTTCTCTCCAATTTTGATCTTGAAAAAATGGTCGACACGACCGACGAATGGATTCGTACGCGAACGGGGATTCGCGAACGCCGCATCCTGGAGCATGGCGGCACGTCGGATATGGGTGCACAAGCAGCCCAACGGGTGCTTGCCAACCGCGGCATCAGTCCGGAAGGTGTCGATCTGATTGTCGTTGCCACCGTCACGCCCGATATGTTCTTCCCGTCGACCGCCTGCCTCATTCAGGAAAAGATTGGCGCAAAAAACGCATGGGGCTTTGACCTGTCCGGTGCATGCTCGGGATTTCTTTATGCGTTGATGACGGGCGCGCAGTTTATCGAATCCGGGATGCACAAATGTGTTCTTGTCGTCGGCGCGGATAAGATGAGCGCCATTACGGACTACACGGATCGCAACAACTGTATCCTCTTTGGCGACGCGGCCGGGGCAGTTCTTCTTGAGCCTTCCGATAATATGTCGGAGGGTATTCTCGATTCGATTCTTCATTCGGACGGCTCCGGCGGAAAATATCTGTACATGAAAGGCGGCGGCAGTTTGAATCCTCCCTCCCACGAAACCGTGGATAAACGCTGGCACTACCTGTATCAGGATGGCAAGAGTGTGTTTAAGGTTGCGGTCATAGGCATGGCTGATGTTTCCGCCGAAATTTTGAAACGGAACAATCTCACCGGAAAAGATGTTGATTGGCTTGCTCCGCATCAGGCGAATCTCCGCATCATCGATGCCACTGCCGAGCGCATGGAGCTCGACAAAGCGAAGGTCATGATCAACATCGATAAGTATGGCAACACTACGGCGGCAACAGTTCCACTCTGCCTTTCGGAGTGGTGGAAATCGGGGCGCTTGAAGAAGGGCCAGACGGTGGTCATCGCAACATTCGGCGCGGGCTACACGTGGGGTTCGGCGCTCGTCAAATGGACATGTTAGACGGCTGAACCCTGAGCCGCTTCTCAGGCGAAGGGTTTCTATGTCATTGATGCACTGAAATTCATTTGATTTGAATCGCTGTGAGATTCTTCCTGCTGGCAGGCAGGCGCTTCACTCAGAATTGAGTGCAAAGGACGTACATGAACATATGCGCTTTCATATTTCCCGGCCAGGGATCGCAGTACGTCGGCATGGGCAAAGACTTTTTCGAATCCGATGAGGCGTCACGCGCGTTGTTCCGTAACGCCGACGAAATACTCGGTGTTTCGCTCAGCAGAATCTGTTTTGAAGGGCCGGATAATGAACTGAAACAGACGCGCAACACGCAACCGGCGATCTTTCTTCACAGCATCGCCATTCTAAAAAAAATCACCGGCAAGAAAGCAGATATGGTCGCGGGACACTCGCTTGGCGAATACTCAGCGCTCGTAGCTGCCGGTGCAATATCATTTGAGGATGGATTGAAACTCGTCCGCCTGCGTGGTGAGTTGATGCAACTGGCGGGCGAGCAACAACAAGGAACGATGGCAGCCGTGGTGGGATTGCTGCCAGACGCCGTTGAACAGGTCTGCAAAGAAGCTTCCAGCGCAGGAGTTGTCCAGGCAGCTAACTTTAACTCGCCCGGTCAGATCGTGATCTCCGGTTCAGTCGAAGGAGTTCGCAAGGGAATGGAACTGGCAAAAGCGCGGGGGGCAAAGCTGGTCAAAGAGTTGGTCGTGAGCGGAGCGTTTCACTCGCCACTCATGGCAAGCGCCCGCGACGGACTCAAGAAGAAACTCGATGAAACAACGATTGTCGACGCGAACATTCCCGTCTATGCCAATGTCACCGCCGAGCCGGTATCGAGCGCGGCAGACATTCGCGACCTGCTGTTCCGGCAACTCACCAACCCGGTCCGGTGGGAGGAATCAATTATCCACATGGTGCGTGACGGGGCCGACTCCTTCGTCGAAGTCGGACCCGGCAAAGTTCTGCAGGGACTCGCGAAACGCATCGCAGCTCACGTGCAGACTTCCGGGTATGACAAGTTCTCTGATATTCAAACAGCATAGAGATTTTTTAGTGGCGGGTGATCAACTTCTCAAAGTAAAGCAGTATCGCATCTCAAATGAGTTTTTTGAGAAGGGATACACGGAAGGGAACAGTCCCTGCCGTTGCTCCACCAACTTCTGCAAAGGCGGCGTATGGGCGGATGTGACCGAACACGAGCTTATTATGTCGAAGCGGGAACTCATCAAGCAACAGATGTATGAGACGCAAACGACTGAGGATAGCCGATGGTTTGAGGCGGAGCCTCAAGATGACCGCGACTTCCCTTCGGGCAAAGCGGTCGGCACTGAAGTCATTAACGACAAATGCGCGTTCCTTGACAAGTTCGGTCGCTGTAGCATACAACTTGCTGCCGTTGCAAACGGACTTCACAAATGGGAATGGAAGCCGCTCTACTGCGTGCTTTTTCCGGTTGAGGTGACCGATGGCATCGTCGGGTTTGACCCGATGCTCCAAGGAGAAGAAGATTGTTGTACGATCAGTTCGGTGTTCTCCACGCCACTCTTCCGTGCATGCAAGGAGGAGTTGACATATCTTCTCGGCGAAGATGGGTATGAGGTGCTCGAGAACCATTACGCAACATTGACACAACATTCAGTCGTGGAAGCAAAAGGATAGTCATGGGCATACTCGATAGTTCTGTCGCACTTGTCACGGGGGGCGGCCGCGGCATTGGCAAAGCCATTGTGATCGCGCTTGCTGAAGCCGGAGCGAAAGTCGCGTTCACCTACAAAAGCTCCGCGGCGGCAGCAGATGAGCTGGTGAAGGAGTTGTCGGCAAAAGGGTCTGTCGTTCGTGCATTCCAATCGGATGCGGTGTCGATCTCCAGTGCCGCCGAGGTCGTCAATAGCGTAATCAAAGAATTCGGCAAACTCGACATACTGGTAAACAACGCAGGCATCACCAAGGATGGTCTGCTTATGCGGATGAGCGAAGAAGATTGGGACATCGTTCTTGCGAATAACCTGAAGAGCGTTTTCAACTACACGAAGGCTGCGATCCGCCCGATGATGAGTCAGCGATCAGGCAAGATCATCAATATCACGTCCATTGTGGGTGTGTCCGGAAATGCCGGGCAAGCCAATTACTCTGCATCGAAGGCGGGCATCATCGGATTCACGAAATCAGTTGCAAAAGAGCTTGGTTCTCGCAATATTGCTGTAAACGCAGTAGCGCCCGGCTACGTTGAAACCGATATGACGGAGAAGCTTACGGCGGATCAAAAGAAAGCGCTAATTGACTTTATCCCTCTGAAGCGCACCGCACAGGCCCATGAAATAGCATCCGTTGTCAAGTTCCTTGCATCCCCCGACGCCAACTACATTACCGGACAGGTGGTGTGCGTTGATGGCGGCATGACCATGTAACCAAATGAAGACTCATCTCTCAACATAAACCAAGGAGGAAACACTAATGGCAGCAGCAGACGTCGAAGCAAAAGTGAAAGAGATCATCGTCAACAAACTTGGCGTTGATGAAGGACAAATCACGCCGGAAGCATCATTCACAAACGACCTCGGTGCGGACTCGCTCGACACCGTCGAGTTGGTGATGGAATTCGAGAAAGCATTCAACCTCCAGATTCCCGATGAAGACGCCGAGAAGATTGCCACGGTCGGTGATGCGGTGAATTATCTGAAGTCGAAGGCAGCATAAGACGTTTCTACCATCGCGCGGCATTCATTCGCGCGAGTCGCGAGTGAATGCATTTAGAGAAAGCCAAATTGTTTATGAAGCGTAGAGTCGTTGTCACAGGTCTCGGTGCCGTAACGCCACTCGGGTTGAACAGCCCGGCGTATTGGGCAAGTCTTATCGCCGGCAAGAGTGGCGCGGCGACTATCACCTACTTTGATACATCACTGTTTGGAACGCATTTCGCCTGCGAGCTGAAAGGGTTCAAGGCGATGGATTTCCTGGATCGGAAGTCCGCGCAGCGCATGGACCCGTTCGCGCAATACGCAGTCGTGGCGTCCGACGAGGCAATCAAAGACTCCGGGCTGCCGATGAAAGATCTTGATCCTGATCGGCTGGGATGTGTGTACGGGTCCGGTATCGGTGGCATGATCACGTACGACGCACAGTTTTCCAATTACAAGGAAGGCGGACCCCGGCGGATCAGTCCATTCTTCATACCGATGCTCATTCCGGATATTGCTGCGAGCCAGGTATCGATGAAGCATGGGCTCAAGGGACCAACATATGCCACGGT
>CAYJNF010000016.1:0-1616 GCA_964370915.1 uncultured Chitinophagales bacterium | reverse complement strand
GAAGGAGCCGTTCGCTCAATGCGCCGTGCACTCAACGATGCGGGCATAGGCCCCGAGGCAGTCGATTACATCAACGTGCACGGAACGTCAACGCCGCTGGGCGATATTGCAGAGAACACCGCTATCAAGTCCACCTTTGGCGAGCACGCACGCAAGCTGAATATCAGCTCAACAAAATCCATGACCGGCCACCTGCTGGGCGCCGCCGGCGCTGTGGAGGCAATTGCCGGCATTATGGCCTGCTATACCGACACCATTCCCCCCACCATCAACTACGAATTTCCTGACCCGGCTTGCGATCTGAACTATACGCCCAATGTGGCGGTGAAGCGTGTGGTGAATTATGCGCTCAGTAACACGTTCGGCTTTGGAGGCAAGAACGCAACGGTCATCATGAAGAAGCATACAGTCTAACGCAACAGGACGATGTATGGGGTTGTTCAAAGAACTTTCTCAGCGGGTCGCCACGCTCGTCGAGAAGTTCTCCTCGCCCGCACAGCGGGCAACCACAGATGTAGGGGGAAAGGACAAACCGCACGGTGAACTTCCCCTTCCATCCAATTTAAGAAATCTCGACTCGGCACTCGGATACCGAATCCGCAACAGAAGCTTGTTCGTTCAAGCACTCATCCACCGGTCGTACCTCCAACAAACCAATCAACACGGACAGTCCAACGAACGCCTCGAATTTCTCGGCGACTCGATTCTCAATCTCGTCGTTGGCGAATATCTCTATCGCAGGTTCCCCGACTCTGATGAGGGCGAGTTGACGAAATTGCGTTCGCGGCTTGTCAATCGCAAAGCCCTTGTTGCATACTCCAAGAGCATCGACCTCTCCTCGTTTATTCTCATGAGCCCCAGCGCGGCACAGTCGCTCGGCAAAGGGTCGGATACCATCGTTGCCGACACCTACGAAGCGATCATTGCCGCGATCTACCTTGACGGCGGATTTGACGCAGCGAAGAGATTTGTCGAGCGGCAGTTGAATGAAGCGCTGCACAAGCAAACCGTCATCACATCCGACGAGAATTACAAAAGCATGCTGCTTGAATACGCGCAGGCAAATGGACTCGGCGTTCCGCGCTATAGCATCGTGAAGGAAGAAGGTCCCGACCACGATCGAACGTTTACGGTCGTCGTATCGCTCAACAGCAAAAAGAGCGGGACCGGCGTTGGCAAGAATAAGAAAGAAGCCGAACAGGCAGCAGCAAGCATGGCACTGGAGCAGTTGCAGGAGTAGCTAACGCATCCTCTCGATATCTCAACCTTGTACAGCATCAACCACAAGGAAGCTCTGCGCTCTTGGCGTTCTTCGCGGTTCAATTGTTTTTGTGGAGTTTTTCTTCCTAGAACAAAAACGGAACAAACATTTTCGTCCGCTTCATATACTCTTCATAGGAAGCACCGAAGTACCTGATACATTCGGCTTCATCTGTCTTCGCTGTCACCACCAGAAACGCCGTCGCCACTACGACGAGGCCGCAGGCATACCAGGTCACGTCCTTCAAGAATGCTCCCCATGCAAAAAACAGGAGTGAGCCATACAACGGGTGACGGATGTACCGGTAGATTCACGATGATACCAACTCCGAGGTCTTCTCGAACGCCAGCAGCGA
>CAYJNF010000015.1:5929-18006 GCA_964370915.1 uncultured Chitinophagales bacterium | reverse complement strand
GGGGAGTGTTGGGAAGAAGGGGTTCTTCGATGGACGCATATTGCTTTTCTGTTTCCGCCCGCCGTCCTTTTGTTGTGACAATTACGCTTCCCTTGGGAACGAACTTGCTCACCACATCCACCGCTGCGTCGAGCAGTCCGCCGGGATTGCCGCGCAGATCAAGCACAACGCCTTTGATCTCGCCCTTCAACTTCATCTCCTTGATCGCTTGCCGGACTTCATCGCCTGCACGGCGTGAAAAGCGCTCAAGACGAATGTACGCGACGTTGTTCTTCATCAGCTCGGAATAAGTTACGTTCTTGAGTTGAATTTCTTCGCGGATGAGGACGAACATCAGTGGCTTCTTCTCGCCTTCGCGATCAACCAGTACTCTCACCTCTGTACCAGGCTCCCCACGCGTGAGTGAACGTACTTCGTCCGGCTTCTTGTTTTCGACTTTTGTGCCGTCGACTTCAAGAATCTTGTCGCCGGGGATAATGCCGGCCCGCTGCGCCGAGTAGCCATCCATGACAGTGACCACCTGGATCATTCCATCGCGCGATCCGATCGTCACGCCGATGCCGCCGTATTTGCCGTTGGTCAGAAGCTCGACCTCATCACCCTCTTCCTTGGCGATGAACACCGTGTAAGGGTCGAGTGTGCCGAGCATGCCGTCGATTCCCGCGCGCATGAATTTTTCCGGATCAACTTCATCGACGTAGTTGGACGCTATCTCCTTATACACCTGTCCGAAGATGTCGATGCTCTTGTTGATCTTGAAGAAGTAATCGCCTTCGGAAGTGGGCGTGAAGCCTCCGCTCACCATCACCAGTCCTATTACCATCGCGAACAAGATTGCTTTGTTCCGCCCGGCGCCCAATCGTTTTTGCATGACTCTCTCCCTCTTCCGTTTGTACTCAAACAGTTGTTTATACACTTTGGAGTTTTGTACTCCTCATCGTTGGCCCGACAATCCGCCAAATGTTTTCGTGGATGTCAGGTATTGGCTTTGTTCCATCAACCGTCACCCAGCGACCGGGTTCTGCATGTGCGAGCTGATTGTATCCTTCACGAACCCGTTCATAGAACTCGCGGCCGGAACTTTCCATCCTGTCAAACGACAAACCGGCGGTTGTCTTTCTCCGTTCAATCTCCTCCACCGGAATGTCCACAAAGATTGTCAGATCGGGAGTCGTGTTCTGCGTGGCGAATCTGTTGATCGAACGGACAGCGTCGAGATCGAGGCCCCGTCCGTATCCCTGATATGCCGTCGTGGAATCGCAGTACCGGTCGCACACCACAATCTCGCCACGTATGAGAGCGGGGAGGATAACCTGTGTTACAAGCTGTGCTCTGCTGGCGGAGAAGAGAAGTATCTCCGTTGTGTCGCTCATTTCCAGATGCTTCTTGTCGAGAAGGATGTCGCGGATGCGTTCGGAGATCGCGGTCCCGCCCGGCTCGCGAATGAAATGGACAATGGAATGTTGCTGCCTCAGTTTCTCGACAAGGAGTTGTGCCTGCGTGGACTTGCCGCTAAAGTCGAGGCCTTCGAACGTGATGAACATGAATCCTGATTGATTTTCTGTTGCAACATAAGGATTTCAATCGCGTGAATCAATTCTCCGGAGTCGCCCACCGCGATCTCTTCGTTGGTTCGTCATCGGTGCCATCCCGCTCCACCTGCATCTGATTGCTACTTACGGACCTTTTCACTAATTTCATTCAAAAATCGCACCGGAGTACACTTCCCGCCCAATGGCAAAGCAGATTCACCCACATAAGCAACACCCTTTCCCTCCGCCTTTGCCAACCAATGACATCAAAGAGCAGCAGAAGGCCGTGTCCCGTGCCGAGGATTCGCGGCTTATTCAGGCTGCACTCGGCGGTGATGACGCGGCATACAAGCGGCTGATGAAGAAGTATCACGATGCAATCTACAACTTCATCTACCGGATGATTCACGACAAGCATCAGGTGGAAGACCTGACGCAGGAAGCGTTCATCAAAGCATTCGCGTCGCTGGCAAGCTTCAACGAAGAGTTTGCCTTCAGCACGTGGCTCTACAAGATTGCGACGAACAACAGCATCGATTACATCCGCAAGCGGAAGCTGCAAACGTATTCCATCGACAAGCCCATTGAAGCAAAAGATAGCGACTATGCGTTCGAGCTGCCCGATGATTCGTACGAAGCGGACAAGGAGATGATTTCGGATCAGCGGGCGCGGATGCTGAACGAAGCCATCGGCAAGCTGCCCGAGAAGTACCGCAAGGTCATTCGTCTGCGCCACGTGGATGAAAAAAGTTATGAAGAGATCGCCGAACAGCTCAAACTTCCCATCGGAACAGTGAAGGCACACATCTTCAGAGCACGGGAAATGCTCTACAAATCGCTCAAAAACCGGATTCGCCACTACTAACAGGCTGCTGTGAAGCATAAGGCGTAAGAAGTGCTTCAATAGTCCCAAGCTCTGAATCGGCGGTCGTCATCCCGCATGCAACTTATGTTGCTTGCGAGGCGTATCATTAACCAGAGAACATGAGAATCCCAGGAATTCATATTGCGCTGTTTTCGCCTTTGCTTCTGCTCGCCACGACCGCACGCGGTGGTGACTCCGGCAAGAACGAAATCGGGAGGACGACCGAGAAAGAACTGAACGTTGTTATCTCCTCGTCGTTTGGCAAATTGGTGGTGGAGAAGGGTGAGCCGCAAACGATTGTTGTTGGTGAATCGCTCGGCGACGCATCGCGCGTGTTGCAAATGGACTACAGCATTCGCAATCGCGTGGGATTTCTCGATATCAACCTCGATCCCAACAAGGACGCTGCCGAACGCAAGAATGGTTCATTTCACTTTTCCGATCTGCACAGTTCAAAGTGGTCGCTCCGGTTCAACAATGCGATGCCGGTTGCGTTCGATATTGAGCTTGGAGTTGCACAGGGTGAATTCGATCTTTCGGGTCTGCAGGTGAAAGACTTTAACCTCTCGTGTGGCGCCAGTGATGTCGTTGTGAGCTTCGACGAGCCAAACAAGGAATCGATGAACGAGCTGAACATCGAGTGCGGCGTGGGGAAGTTTGAAGGACGACATCTGGGCAACGCGAACTTCAAGCGCTTCAAGTTTGAAGGGGGAGTGGGGACTGCAACGCTGGACTTCACCGGCTCCATCAAGAATGAAGTCGATGTTGACGTGCATGTGGGGATGGGTGTCTGTACGATTATTCTGTCGAAAGAAGTCGGCGCAAAAGTGTTCCATGACGAATCGCTTGTCACGCGTCTCGATTGCGACAAGGACATCCGCTCGATCGGAGAGAGTTCGTATGTGAGCGACAACTACAAGACTGCATCCGGCCGCATGAACATTCGCGTGGAGACCGGAATGGGCAGCGTGAAGATACGACGGGCGAAGTAGCGCACCTACCACATCCCAAACGCCGCCCACATATGCGGCGAGGCATATTCCTTATTCCTGATCATCTCTAAGAGCGCATTCCTGTACGACGCTTCCGCGGAATTTCCCGCGAGCAAGTTTGTATAGAACGATCCAACAAAGAACTTCTTCGCCTTCCTCGTCGGCACGAAACTGTTCATCACCACATCCGACGTCCCGTTCATATGAAATATACGCGGGACGATTGCGTGAAGTGGTTGCGTGCTCAAGTTGGAAAGCATGACGATCGGAAACGACGGCACGCCAAACAACTCACCGATACGTTCATACCGCACGCTTGCATATCCTTTTCCTTCAGAAAGGACAACATACGAGTTTGCTGGCTGCTGCGGGAAGAATCGCACATCGGCCACCATGTGCAGCACATCCGCCTTCTCTCGCCGGAGGGTTTCGAGCGATGCCTCCTTGCCAAAATACAAACGCGTGTCTTTCGAGAATGTGCGTGTGTCACTCAGTTCATACTCAACGTCCCACGACGTTGAACCCGCGTTGCCAAAGCCTACCACCGATGGTGATGTGTTCGCAGTCGTTCCTTTCAGTGCCAAGGTTGACGCATCGGGCAAGTAACGGATGGAGAGCCGCTCAATTATGTATTGGGGGCGGAGTTCTTGCTTGCTTAACGCATGCAATGGAATCATCGGAGCGCCTGGCGGAAGGATGACGTACAGCCGGTTCAGTTCCTGCATGTCGCGCTCAATCGGCAGCAGCAACATGCTGTAGAGTTGTGTCGAGAGCACACGGATGCGTCGGTCCATGTGTGCCGAGGCTGTTGGTGGCAACTCCGCCGTTCTTTGTGAAAGAAGGTTGGCGTATTCCTGCATCGCAGACAACAACACCGGCTTCTCTACAGCGGAGATCCGAACAGCACTGGCTTGTGGCGTGAGAACCAGGACATACAACGATTTCTGTGTCGGGATGAAGTCCACCAACGCTGATCCTTGGGAGAGGAGTTTTTGCACATTGATGATATTCATCTGGCGAAGGATCACGGCCGCTTCGTAGCGCTCATGTGTTGCTGCAAGCGACTCGCCGAGTTCACGCAGGCGTTTTGCCGTTTGCGCCAGAGTCTGCTTCAGTTCGGAGGCAAGCGGGATCGATTCGGAGCGATACGCGGAAGCGTAGGCAAGTTGTCGTTCGGTGCCAATGTAGTGATGTCGTGCGTCAGCAAATGCACTGAAGGCCTTGTCGAGGCTTGCATCGTGCGCGTGGATTGTCAGCGCGCCAAACGTTTTCAGGGAGTTGACGAGCGACCTCTGCTCAGCATTGCGGAATGCTTCGTCGGTCTTGCCGAGTTGGAGCTGCAGGTCGACCAGATCGTTGTACGGTGACGACTGATCCGCGTCGCCGCGTGCGGCGCGTTCACAATCGACATAGAGACTGTTCTCATCACGCACCGCAAAGCTGCTATCCTCACTCGCGACAGCATTGCG
This sequence comes from uncultured Chitinophagales bacterium, assembly GCA_964370915.1. Taxonomy (GTDB): domain Bacteria; phylum Bacteroidota; class Ignavibacteria; order UBA10030; family UBA6906; genus CAADGV01. Next base: position 13,148 of record CAYJNF010000015.1, on the reverse strand, counting down.
ATACAGCTCCAATGCATCCGTCAGGCGTCCGTGCCGGAGTGCGTCATATGCGAGACATGACTGCGCGTACGCGTTAGCCGATGGCAACCCGAGATGTCTTGTCAGTGCTGCGCCGGCTTCATATTCCTTCGTTGCTTCGGGGTTTCCTTCGGCTCCTGTACAATGGGCAAGTTGCAGAAGGGCGTAGGATTCGTTCATCTTGTTTTGTGTCTTGATGGCGGAACGCAAGGCAATGTTGAAGAACTTTTTCGCCTCGGAAAATTTTTTCTGCCTCAGATAGATGTTGCCGACGCGTAGGAGAATCTCTTCCCGCACATGCACAACGCCTCTCGCCGTATCGGCCAATCGGATTGCGTCCGAGAAAAACTGGAACGCTGCTGCCTGATCTCCCATCCGATCCTGTACGATGGCAGCAAAGTTCATTGCCGTGATTGTCGCGAGAGCGTTTCCGGATCGGCTGGCGCAAGTTATCGAGGAGACAAATTGGTGGAGCGCGTCCGGCAAATTGCGGTGCGCAAGTAACGATCTCCCAAGTTCAACGTGAGCTTGCGCCTGATGTGCCAGGTCATTCTTAGCCTGGTAGTATCTGATCTGCTCATTCAGGATTCGTTGCTCGGCCCCGACATCGCCAAGCGAATGCAAAACGGGAATCAGCGCCCACTTCAGTTCACTTGCAGCGGCAGTGTCGCGTCGAGCGTCTTCCAACCGCAGCAGCTCAACAAGTATTGCCGATGCGTGTTCAAATTCATCACATGTCGCATGAACGCGCGCGATCGCCAGCGTCGCCGCACGCACTCCCTGATTGTCGGACACCTCGCGAGAGATGCGTCGTGCAGATTCATAGAACATCAGGGCGGTATCAAATTGTGCTCCGGCCGCGTAGTTCTCGCCGAGTGACAGCAAACCTTCCGCCCTGCGTTCCTTCTCTCCCAGGACTTCGTCGAGCGCAACACTTTCCGTGAGCAGTCGTCTGCTGGCCTGATGATCGCCGCGGGCGAGAGCATCTTTTGCCTTTTCGAAGATCTGCGTCGCGCGCTGCCGCAAATGATCGTCATTGCCACCGCACCCGGCCATAACGAGCGCAACAACAGTAGTGATAAAGTGGAGCCGAAACCGGTTCTGCATAATTCCCCGTGGAGTTCGTCGTTCAAAAGATAGCCAACATGAAAAGGAGAAACAACGCGGCATCCGTGCTACGCCAACAATTGTCGCATATCGCTGACGCGCGCCTGCAGTCTGATGGTGTGTCTCGATTTGTTCATGGGCCGCTGGAGTGCAGTCGGCAGATCCATGTGTATGCCGAGAGCCTTGTGAATAACGTCGGAAAACTTCGCCGGGTGCGCGGTGGCCGCAACGATAATCGGCGGCGCGCTTGTCATCCATTGCCGTGCTTTTCGTGCAGCCGCGACACCAACTGCCGTGTGAGGATCGAGAATGTACTTCGTTGTCTCATATGTCCTGCGAATTTCCTCAAGGGTCTCATCGTCGGAAATACTCACGGCATCGATGTCATTCTTCAACCGGCGCATGTCGTTCGCGTAGAGCCATTGCAGCCGGGCAAGGTTGCTCGGATTGCCGACATCCATTGCATTGGAAAGTGTCTGTATGCTTTTGCCGGGAATGAACTCGCTCGTGTGTAAATAATGAATCACGGCATCATTGGCATTCGTTGCCGCGATGAAACCGCGCAACGGCATTCCCATCCACTTTGCATACACTGCAGCCGTGATATTACCGAAATTTCCGCTGGGCACCACGACAAGAGGGCGCTCGTTTTCTCCATGGCTTCGTTGGAGTTGTGCTATCGCCCAGCCATAATATGCAATCTGAGGCAGGAGTCGGCCAAGATTGATGGAGTTCGCCGTGGTGATTGTGCGACGCCGTTGGAGCGTCGGATCGCCGAGCGCAGCCTTCACAAGTCGCTGACAATCGTCGAACGTTCCTTCGACTTCAACTGCCGTGATGTTGCCGCCCAGTGTCGTCATCTGCTGTTCCTGCAGCCGGCTGATTTTTCCCGAAGGAAAGAAAATGAAGACATCGATATGCGGAACGTCGAAAAATCCCTGTGCAACGGCGCTTCCCGTATCGCCGGATGTAGCAACGATGATCGTAAGCTCCCGGTGTTGTTCGGCAAGGAAGTGCGACATTGCCTGCGCCATGAACCTGGCTCCCACATCCTTGAACGCGAGCGTCGGGCCATGAAAAAGCTCGAGCAGATAGAGTCCGTCTTCGAGCTTCACGAGAGGTATGGGGAAGTTCCAGGCTTTCTCAACTATCAACGAAAGATCGCCCCGTGGAATCTCATCGATGAATGTAGAAAGAATTTCTGTGCCGATGGAATGAAGTGTGGATGCGCGATCTGCATCGAGATGTGCTGCATCAATAGGTGGGATTGATTCAGGGACAAACAATCCCCCGTCGGGCGCGAGTCCGGCAAAGAGCGCGTCACGAAACGTAAATGCCGGTGAGGTGTTGAGAACCGAATGAAACTTCATCTGCGAGGTCTCTGATGATGTGTTGAGATTACCGCACCGCGCATGTTTGTCCTGGAGATGAACACGTCACTGGGAGTGTTTGCTGCCGTCATGAATGCGTGCTGCATGGCGGCTGCGACCTTGCGGGCAGAGCGTGGAGAATTTGTAACGGCAAACATCGAAGGACCCGAGCCGGAAATCGAGCAACCGAACGCGCCAGCTTCGAGTGCGGCGTGTTTCACTTCGTGAAAGCCGCAAATCAATGCCGCGCGATGTGGCTCGGCCACAACATCTTCCGTGGAGCGTCCAACTAGCCCGGCATCGCCTCGGGCAAGTCCCGCAACAAGTCCGGCAACATTGCCCCATTGACGAATTGCTGACTTCAACGCAATACTCGTTGGCATCACGTGGCGCGCATCTGCGGTGCGTAGTGTGAGATGGGGATGCACGACAACCCAGGTGATCGAGCCTTTCACCGTCAGTTCAACAACATCAAGAGGCGTGTAACTACGGACGAGCTGTGCGCCACCGAGCAAACAGGGAGCGGCGTTGTCTGCATGTCCGGAGCCGGATGCAAGGCGCTCGCCTTCAAGCGCGAACGGCAAAAGCTCCGCGCGTTTCAGAGGCGTTGTCATCAGCGCGTTAACGGCAACCGCGGCCGCAACACTGCTCGCCGCCGAGCTTCCCAGTCCTGACCCGACGGGCATGTGCTTGTGCAGCACAAGTGAAATGCCGAAGTGCGGTTTGAATTCATCGAGCATGAGCTGGGCGACATGCGCCGCAACATTCTTTGCCGTGGCCGTGGGAAGATCGACGCCGTGCCGGCTGTTCTTAACCGTAAAGTGAAGTCCCTCCGCTTTCGCCCGCGAGGCAACAACAATGTCCCCGGGCTTTTCTATTGCAACGCCAATGACATCAAAACCGGAACCGACGTTGCCGATGCTGGCGGGGGCGAACACCGTTACTGTGCGATCGATGAAAGGCATGCTGAGTTTGCCAGCTTGTTAGGACAATGAGTGCAGGAGTTTGAGTATATCCGAAAACACTCCCATGGCAGTTACTTCCGCTCCGGCTCCGAGACCCTTGACAACCAGAGGATGTTGAGCATACCGTTTCGTGGTGAACACAATCACGCTTTCACTCCCCCTTGTTGTGGCAAACGGATGATCGGGAGAAAATTCCCTCAGTCCGGCAGAGGCACGTGTTCCATCCAGCATCCCAACATAACGGAGCACGTTGTTGCTTGACGTTGCATGTTCGTACCATCGCAACATCTTTTTATCGAACGATGCAAGCCGATCATAGAACGCCGGTGTGAATTTTCCAGCACAGAGCGAGCGCGGAACAAGACGATCAACCTTTACGTCGCGCAAATCCATGCGCAGCCCGAGCTGCCGTGCAAGGATAAGCAACTTGCGCGACACATCGTTGCCGGAGAGATCCTCGCGGGGGTCGGGCTCTGTGTATCCAAGATCGTGAGCTTTGCGCAGCAGCGTGCTGAACGGAACCGTCCCATCAAATTGATTAAAGATGAAACTCAGCGTGCCGGAGAGTATTCCCTCGATCTTCAACACAGTGTCACCAGTCAGTACCAAATCATTCAACGTTGAAATGACCGGGAGTCCCGCACCAACATCCGCTTCAAAATAGAACCGACGATTGTTCTTCTTGAGAAGCGCCATCAGCGAACTGTAGCGGCGCCACGGAAGAACGTTGGCGAGTTTGTTGGGAGTAACGATATGCATGTGTGCGTTCACAAACAGCGGATACGCATCGACAACTTCCTGACTTGCTGTGCAGTCCACCACAGCTACGTTGGGCACACTCATCCCGGCGACTATTTGCGTGAGCGACGAGGGGTGGAAATGATGTGTTGATGCGTTGAGTGTGGCGCGCCACGTCAACAGATCGATCCCGTCGCGGGAACAGGCGAATCGTTTGGAGTTGGCAACGGCGATCACGCGTACATCAAATCCCTTTGTGAGGAGTGCTGCACGCTGCGAGTGAAGTTGACGCAAAAGCTCCGCCCCCACATTGCCCGCGCCGATGACGACAAGTGCAAGCTCCTTATTGATGTTGAAGAATGCGTTGTGGATGAGATTCAGTGCCCGTGTTTTGTTCCGCGAATCGATGACGCACGAGATGTTTCGCTCTGATGCTCCTTGTGCAATGGCGGAGACGTTGATGCTGTTGCGTCCGAGCGTTTGAAACACATTGCCGGAAACTCCCGGTGTGCCGCGCATCCCTTCGCCAACGACAGCGAGTATTGTCTGGGAAGGCTTTTCATCGAGCATGGTGAGTTTGCCGTGAAACTCGAAGCGAAATTCGTGGGCAATGGCCTTGCGCGCCCGATGAACGTCGTGGCTGTTCACTGCAAAACAAATTGTGTGTTCGGATGATGCCTGCGAAATCAGAATCACATTCACCTGCGCGGCTGCGAGCGCGCCAAACAAACGTTGCGCCGTTCCGGGTACCCCGACCATGCTCATGCCGCTGAGCGTCAGCAGCGTAATGGTATCCACAGAAGTTATACCCTTTGCCACGCCGATCGATGTATCCACTTCCTTCGAGATGCGCGTGCCCGGCGCCGACGGATTCAGGGTGTTCTTGATAAGAATGGGAATCGACTTTGCAACAGCCGGAGCGATTGTCGCGGAGTGCAGCACGCTCGCACCGAAGTAGGACATCTCCATCGCTTCTTCGTACGATAGCTGCGACAGCACAAATGCCGAAGGGACGGCGCGCGGGTCGGCGCTGAGTACGCCATCCACGTCCGTCCAGATTTCGATGACATCGGCATCCAGACCGGCGCCAACTATCGCGGCGGAGTAGTCCGAGCCGTTTCGCCCGATGGTTGTTGTGCGGCCGTCATCAGTCGAGCCAATGAATCCCGTGACCACCGCGATGCAGCGCTTTCCGTTGGCACGATACAAAGCGTTGAAATAGCTTCGCATGCGTGAGTTGGTGAGATCGAATTGAACCGCGGCATTCATGAACTGATCGTCCGTCAATACGAACTCACGCGAATCGACATAGGTCGCCTTCGCAAATGTGTTGATGTGCGACGCAAGTATCAGAGCCGAGAGGTGTTCACCAAAGCTGGCGACCAGGTCCATTGCACGCGGAGGTGCATGCCGGAGTAAACTGATTCCATGGAGTGCTTCGTGGAGTTCGACAAAGTGCTGTTCTACAAGCCGGCGAAGTTCCATGCGCTTCTGCTTCCCATGCAGCCGGTCAAGCGCATCATAATGGCGTCGGGCAAGTTGATCATAGATTGCCGCAAACCCCGGATCTCCCTTCTCAGCAAGACGTGCGCATTCGAGCAGTTGGTTCGTCACGCCCTGAAACGCCGACACAACGATAACAACACGCTGGCGTTTCGCCTCATGAAGCACGATCCGGGCAACATCCTTGATGCGTTCCGGTGTCGCAACCGACGACCCGCCAAACTTCATCACCTTCATTGCGGATTCTCTTCCACGAAAGTCTTAGAGATTCTTGTCGAAGAATTCGGTAATGCGCCGCGAATATTCTTCGCCTCCGACTTCCATCATATCATGGTGCCTGGCACCCGGGATAAGCCAGAGTTCCTTTGGCTGATTGGCGGCTTTGTACACGCGCTCTGAATAATCATAGCGAATGAGACGGTCTTCTGTGCCATGGAGGAAAAAGAGAGGGATCTGAATTTGTCGGACAGCTTTGACGGGCGAAACATCATTCGCCCGGAAGTTTGCGAGAAACTCCGATCGCTTGATCACAATGTTGCGCAGGTAATGCCACGGCAGCTTGATGATGCGCTTCTGGTAGTCATCAAAAACGGTGCGCAATGTGGCGAAGCCGCTTTCGGCCACAACCGCCGACACGCGAGAATCGATGGATGCCAATTGCAGTCCCACGGCGGCTCCCATCGACCAACCGAACACCCCAATCTTGCCGACATGCAGATCGGCGCGCGTCAGCAGGTAATCGATTGCCAATTGCGCGTCGAACTTTTCGTGGTAGCCGTAGGTGCAAAACTTTCCACCGCTGTCGCCATGTCGGCGGGAATCTTGCAGGAATACGGTGTAGCCTTTGTCATGAAATTGCTTCGCGATCTTCAGGCCGGCAATCTTGCTTTCACTTACTCCATGAAGAATCAGGATTGTGCCTCGTGCCGGATGCGCTGCCTTGATGAGCCAGCAACTCAGGTCAAACCCGTCCTTCGTTTTCAGCAGTATATCCTCAAATGGAAGCTTCAAGTGCGTGGGGTGCAGGATATCCGTTCGCTGGCGGTACCACTCATTCGTCCGACGATTGGGTTGCAGCAACAGCACGGGGCCAATGACAAGCAACACGAGTGAGACTGCTATCATGAAGAGCACAATCAGCAGGATGAGTACTAGCAGTATGTTCACGCCCGGCTAATCACCTGTAGTGTGAAGGATAATGTTTCGATTAAATATAGGTAGCGAGGTTGCGTGATGCAAACCGAACCCGGTCGTGATCAGCGATGTGCCAATACTCCGTTCAGCGCTTGCGTTGTATGTCCAGCATATTGTCGTTATATTTTTTTTGAACAGGTTGTGCCCTCATCCACTACACACCACGTCGACCAGTCTTATGCTCAAACGTTGGCTCGATTTTCTTGTCGGACTTCCGCTTGTGTGGATGCTCTCATTCCTTGCCGACCGGCGTTCATCCCAACAAGAGCTGCGAAAAATTCTGGTGATCAAGCTCGCGGCAATTGGGGATACGGTTCTTCTTAT
>CAYJNF010000015.1:0-5919 GCA_964370915.1 uncultured Chitinophagales bacterium | reverse complement strand
CGCCCATAGTGCGCAACGTGCCCTACGTCGACGAGACGATACTCTGGGAAGGCGTTTCGCCGTTTCGCTTCATCGCTCTTGTCATGAAATTGCATCGCGAGCAATACGATGTCGTGGTGGACTTCGAACAGTGGGCACGCGGAACCGCGATATTGTCGTTCTTCGCGGGAGTCTCCACGCGCGTTGGATTCAATACGCCCGGTCAATACAGACACAGATTGTATACGGACACAGTGCAAAAGAACTTTCGTGTACATGAGCTGGATGATTTTTACGCTCTCGCCGCGAGGCTTGGTCCATTGAACAAGCAGCCGGGACTTGAGATTCTCGAAACAGACAACGGGCGAAATGAAATTGCCGCGGTTCTCAGAGTGCAGGCTGGGCAGCCCCAACTTCGCGTGCTGATTCATCCGGGTTGCGGTGCGGATGGACTGCCCCGCGAATGGCCGCTTGCCAGATACGCTGAACTCGCCGAATGGTTGCTGACGACGCATAACGCTCAGATCTTGATTTCCGGCGGACCCGAAGAGAAACACAAGACAGCCGAGTTGACTCGCCGGTTGAAAGGCGAAGCTATTGATGTGGGAGGAAAGCTGTCGTGGAATGGCGTGATCTCTCTGGTGAACTTGGTCGACCTTGTCATCTCCGGCAATACTGGTGTCATGCACATCGCGGCTGCGCTCCGCAAAAAGCAAGTTGCACTGCACGGGCCAACCGACCCTCTTCTCTGGGGTCCGATCAATCCCAATGCCATCGTCATACAGAGCTCATGCCCGGTCTGTCCGAGTTTGCGGCTGGGGTTCGAGTATCATCGGAAGAACCAATCGTGCATGGCCCTCATCGGCACCGAAGAAGTCAAAGCTGCAGTTACCCGGATTCTGGAGTAGTCAAGCCTGCAATCCTGACCGTCGCTGCCATCCCTCCAACCTTAACAATCAAAATGCGTTAGGGGAATTCTGCGTTGACATTCCAAGGGGATTTAGGTATATTTTCCAGCAATTTTTTGGTAGGTGAGGGTGTGTCTCTTTTGGGGACCCGGCGCAGAAAAAAAAACAGATCGTACGAGATTCTCATCATCCCTCAGGGAGATGGAGCCGGGACGAAGAGTCTGAAGGCGGGAGCCTCCCGATTTGCGTTGTGGGGAGGCGCGGCGTTCACGGCCTTCTTCGTGTTTTTCCTTCTTCTGTTTCGGTATACACCGCTCGGCATTCTTGTTGGCGTCGATCCGTTCGGGGAGGAAACACGCAGGAAAGCTGAGGAAGCAACTGCAGCACGCATCGGCGCGCTTGCAGAAGAGGTTGCAGTGCTGAAGAGCTATAATCTGCAATTGCGCAAGGCTCTTGGTGAGCGACCAGATGGACAGGCATCTCGAGTTGAGATTCCTGCCGGGAAAGCTGAGCCGCCGATTGAACAAACGCAGACGCAAGTCCAACCGGCGACGAATGAGAGTTTCCCCGAGCCGGTCGCGGCTCAAGCGGCAGCAACCGTGGAAGGCCTGAGGGCAACGTTTCCGCTTTTCAACCCGGTGCAAGGAGTTGTCACTCAGGGGTTTGAGCCCGACAAGAAACATTACGGGTTGGATTTGGCGGCAAAGGAAGGAACACCCGTGTATGCCGCCGCTCAAGGGTACGTGCTGTTTTCCGGATGGACGTTCGATTATGGTAACATGATCATTCTCTCTCATGGAAGTGGTTACATCACCGTGTACAAACATAACAGCAGTCTCTTGAAAGCGACAGGGTTGGTAGTGCGGCGCGGCGATCTTATTAGTCTGGTCGGCAAGACAGGCAGCACGAGCAAAGGCCCGCATTTGCATTTTGAAGTATTGAAAGATGGGATACCACAAGACCCCCAGATGTTTTTAATGAGCGGCAGAAAATCATAGATAGTTATTGTGTGGGTGGACGAAGCGATTGCATAAAAGGAACTGACCGTGGCAGACAAACAACAACCAACAGGCGAGCTAACGCTCATAGCAGCAAATACTCTCTTCGAAGGCAAGATCAAAACGGAAGGGAGTATTCGCATCGATGGAAAATTTGTCGGTGAGGTGACAGCAAAATCCAACGCTGCCATCGGATCGTCCGGCAACATCGAAGGAAACTTATCAGCACGGAACATTACCATTGCCGGTAGAATTTCGGGAACAGTCAACGCGACCGAAAAGCTTGTGCTCGAATCGAAGTCGATCATGCAGGGCGACATTCGGGCGGCGAGACTTGTGGTGGATGAAGGGGCGACGTTTGATGGCCGGTGCGATATGAAACAGGCCGGTGCGCCTGCACCTGGTGTTCCGAAGAAAGAGTAGCAGGTGAAAACACCGCAACAATCCGGCGAGCACAACAAGAGCGTATCCGGCGGTGTCAATAAGAATGTCACAAGAGACTTTGGACCTTTCCTTACGCTGGGCCTGCAGTTAGCAATCTCCGTTGTCGCTTTTTTTTTCATCGGATATTGGTTGGATGGGAAGTTCGGAACCTCGCCGTGGTTGACAATTGGCGGTGCATTTCTCGGCGCGACAGGTGGTTTGATAAAATTTTTGAGGGAAGCGATCGCGTTGGGCCGCAAAGCAGACGCAGAATTCAAGGAACACGAAAAGAGTACGCGTGAAGGTTGAGAAGCGCTTTCCGATTCAAGTTGGAGTGACATTCATTCTCGGAGTTGTGCTTGCCACGGTGTTCTCGTTCCTGGCAGGCAAGGAAGAGGCGATTCCCGCCGCGGTGGTTGGAGCGGTTCTCAGCACGGCGAATGTTATTGCCGGCTTTTTTGCCATCGAGTACTCGATCGGAAAATCGCAGGAGACCTTTCTCAAGGCGGTGTTGGGGGGAATGGGGATTCGTATGGCAGTGTTGCTGGGTGTCATCGCGTTGCTCATCAAGTTCAGCTCTCTGCACATCGGGGGACTCATCGCTTCGTTGCTCGCATTTTACGTGGTGTATCTCGTTTTGGAAGTGCTGTATATACAGAAAAGAGTTTCTCAATAATCATCAGAGTCCACTTTGAATTTCGTCGCTTTCTTTTCCTCACCGCCTGATACCACACACGCCGCAGCAGAAAGTACGCAGCATGTCGCCGCCGCGGGCGAGCACGGCGAAATGTCTGTGTCGGAGATGTTCAAACATCTGTTCGAGCATGTGCAGGACTCAAAAGACTTGGAACTGCCGTTCGTTGGTCATGTGCATTTGCCACAATTCGATCCGATTCACATCGGCAGTTTTGCCCTCGACCTTTCGATCACAAAGCACGTTGTCTTTCTCTGGTTTGCAGCGGCACTCTTGATTGTTCTGATGGTATTTGCCGCCAGGGCAAACAGCAGAAGCCGCGTTCCCAAAGGCTGGGGGAATCTTGTCGAAGTGTTTGTGAAATTCATCCGTGATGAGATCGTGGTGCCAAATATGGGCGAGGCTGGATTGAAGTACATGCCGTACCTCCTCACGACATTCTTCTACATTCTCATCATGAACCTCATGGGCCTCGTGCCATGGGGATCGTCGGCAACCGGAAACGTCAGCGTCACCGCCGGCCTTGCAATCATTGCGTTCATCATGATACAAGTTTCGGCCATCCGGGCGCAGGGCTTTGGCCACTATCTCGCCCACCTGACAGGCGGTGTACCCGTGTTCCTCTGGCCGATCATGATTCCCATTGAGATTCTCGGATTGTTCACGAAGCCGTTCGCACTCTGCATCCGTCTCTTTGCCAACATGACGGGCGGCCATCTGGTTATCGTTTCGCTGTTCGGTTTGATCTTCTTGTTCAAATCGTATTTGATCGGAGCCGTGACAACAAGCTTTGTTGTTGCGATTAACTTTCTGGAGTTGTTTGTCGCCTTTCTGCAGGCATACGTGTTCACGATGCTTACCTCCATCTTCATGGGATTGGGCATTCAGGCGGGACACACATCTCATGATGAAAAACATGCAGAACATTCGCATTGAACTTGAACAAAAACTATCGAAGCAGAAAACATTTCATTCACTATCTAAACATCTAGGAGAAACACAATGGAACACCTCGGTTGGGCATATCTTGCAGCAGGAATCGGAGCAGCTCTCACCATCATCGGTGCCGGAATGGGTATTGGCAAGCTTGCCGCAGCGGCGATGGAAGCAAGCGGTCGTCAGCCGGAAGCAGCCGGTGCGATCCGTACATCCATGATTATCGCTGCAGCCCTTATTGAAGGTGCAACGTTCTTTTCGCTCGTGATCTGCATTCTTCTCGCACTTAAGTCATAATCCGTTAAGGGATTCATCATGTTAGAAATAAATCCGGGATTGATATTCTGGACCATCATCACGTTCATCGCGGTGCTGGCAATTTTGAGCAAGGTCGCCTGGAAGCCATTGCTGCATGCCCTGACATCGCGCGAAGAACAGATTCGCACAGCATTGCAGCAGGCGGAAGAGGCACAGACGGAAGCAAAAAAGCTGCTTGAGGAAAACAAGCGCCAGCTCGCGCAGGCGGAAGCGCATTCCCAGCAGGCGATGCGGGAAGGGCGTGTGATGGGAGAGCGTCTGCGTGTGGAAATTGTCGAGAAAGCGAATGCCAATGCGCGGGCGATGGTTGAGCAGGCCAAGGAAGAAATCCGGCGCGAGCGCGATGCAGCCCTCACACAACTGCGTGGCGAAGTGGCCGACCTTGCCGTCATCGCCGCCGGAAAGATCATCGACGCGAACCTTGACGTCAACAAACACCGTCAGCTGGTCGACAACGTGATCAAAGATATCAGGCCGAGCTGACGATGAAAAACACGCGTCTAGCGCGGCGATATGCCCAGGCGTTGATGATGGCTGCACGAGCATCCAAAGAGATCGATACGGTCGCAAAGGATCTTGACCTGATCAAGAATGCATATGAATCATCGCGTGACCTACGCCGGTTCGTCGAGAGCCCGATCGTGTCGGTCGGCAAGAAGCAGCAGATCTTTCGCGAGCTGTTTGCGCGTCGTGTCACCCCGACGACGATATCGTTTCTTGAATTGATGACGGAAAAGCAGCGCGAACGTTTTCTGCTGGAGATCATCGAGCAATATCACGCTTTGCGCGATGACGCCTATGGTATCATCAATATCGATGTTGCTTCGGCGGTGGAGATTTCGTCGAAGCAGGAGAAGGATTTGTCGGCCAAGCTTGAACTGCACACAAAGAAAAAGGTGCGTGTCAGATTCACCCTCGACAAAGCACTGAAAGGCGGACTCGTCGTCAAGATCGGTGATACGGTACTCGACTCAAGCATCAAGCGGCAGCTGGAACTTATGCGCGAGCAATTCATGAATGGTCATCGTTTGAATTAAGCACCAACGTCCAAATCCGATGCCTCTTTTTCGCGGGCATTGAATGTGGAACGTGAAATTTCAACATAGAATTACGAAGGCAAACAGAATGGCAGAAGTAAGACCAGAAGAAGTTTCTGCAATACTCCGGAAGCAGTTGGCGGGTTTCGAAAAAGAAACGGACATCTACGACGTTGGCACCGTGCTGCAAATCGGCGATGGTGTTGCTCGTGTGTACGGCCTGTCGAAGGCGGTCATGAGCGAACTCATTGAGTTTCCGCATGGCGTCTTCGGCATGGTTCTGAATCTCGAAGAAGACAACGTCGGATGCATCCTCTTTGGTGAAAGCAGTGAAATCAAAGAAGGCGACACGGTGAAACGCACGGGGCGTGTTGCTTCGATACCGGTCTGTGAGGGAATGCTCGGTCGCGTTGTCAATCCGCTCGGTCAACCGATCGACGGCCGTGGTCCGGTCAAAGCGGACAAGATGATGCCGATTGAACGCAAGGCGCTCGGCGTTGTCGATCGTGCGCCGGTGAAGGAGCCGCTGCAAACGGGCATCAAGGCGGTGGATGGCATGATTCCTATCGGCCGCGGTCAACGCGAGCTGATCATCGGCGACCGGCAAACGGGAAAGACGGCAATTG
>CAYJNF010000014.1:0-18986 GCA_964370915.1 uncultured Chitinophagales bacterium | reverse complement strand
GGTCATGAACCGCGCATCCCATTCGAAGGGCGCGGGCGGCACGGGAGGCGCTGGAACTTCGCGAAACGTTCCCAGCGTGGTATTGGTATCGATTCCCACGGTATTGCCCGTGTTGACACCCAGTTGAAGAACCGTCTGGTTTGTTCCGTTGGAAATGGTGACAGGAATCTTGTACGATGCCTGCCCGAACAATTGTTGGGCAAGGACCATTGACACAATCAGAATAAAGCTCAAGGGGAATTTCATACTAACCTCGTTAACAAGTGTGTGAATACGGTCGCCCTGCTTGCGGAAAATCAAAACCTTGTCCCACCGTTTGAGCGATGGGACAAGGCACGTGGGAAAGACCGCGCGTTATTTCAAGAACATCATCTTCTTTGACTGAACGAAACTTCCTGCCGTCATGCGATAGAGATACATGCCGGACGAAAGGGTGATGCCATTCTTATCTTTTCCATCGAACCGAACTTCCTTGGTTCCGCGTTCGGTCACGTTATCATACAACGTGCGCACTTCCTGGCCAAGCGTATTGTAGATAGAAACCTTCACTTGTCCGGTAACGGGAACTGAGAAGCGAACTGTTGTTGATGGGTTGAATGGATTGGGATAGTTCTGGAACAACGCATAGTCGATCGGCAATTCAGGAGCCGAGTCGTACGAGATTTGGATCTCAATCTTGCTTAAGCCCTTATTGTCGGCGCCGGCAATGATGTAGCGACCCAACTCAATGCTCTGCGGGTCAGCAATGCCGAAAGGAATGTTCGCCACAAGACGATCACCCGGCTCGACCACTGCGGTTCCCTGCTGACTGTACAGCAACACGCGGAGCAACGCTTCAGCATAGTTTGAGTATCCGCCTCCCAAAATCGTGGTGATGTCGATACTTGGAGGAGCAACAGGAACTTCGCTGAACTCCAACTGCATTCCCTTTACGGGTACATTGTTCTGCATGCGAACTGCAATTCCCTGGGCCGTGATATGGAACGTCAACTTCGCATCGACTGTACCATTTGTGCCGTTCGTCGATCCGTTCTTGTAACTTGCGATGATGGTTCCGCCGTTGCTGCGTACTGCGCTTCCGGTCGGCGTGCCATCAGGATAGAGTCCGGTGAGGATGATGTTTTGGAGAACAGCAAGATCCTGAACGTTCACAACACCGTCTCCCGCAGGCCACGGCGCAACATCGGCAGCAGTGAACCCACGACCGGTCAGCAGATTCCGTTCCACGATATGATCAACAACATCAAGCAGGTCAAGAATATCGACGCGATCGTCGCCATTCACATCGCCACGCAAGGCGCGATTGACAACCATAACTGATTGGTTGCCAGCACTCGATACTTGCGCATCGGCGCCGGTTGCAAGACTGCTGAATACGCGATCGAGCGTGATCGAGGTCGGGAGCGAATCAGCACTGATGTTGACTGCGTCGTACGTGAACTTCATCATATTGTTGTATGTACCGGCAGGAAGTGCATTGCTTCCGAGACCATAGATGAGCGCTTTGATTGTATCATTGCTTTCGCCGTTTGCTGCCACGGGACCACGAACAAGCGTGTAGTCAAAGCCGTATGAGGCGCTCGGAACTGAGCTACCGCGTTCGATGGTGCGCAAACGCAGAAGTCCGTTCATGATCACGCGGAACTGCAACGCCTTGAGTGGCTGGCCAACATAACCAACCAATCGCAGACTGTCTTCATACTGTGTGTTATCGAATCGACGAATGGGGCTTGCAGAGAATTGGAACACGCCGCCTTGTGTCGGGGCATTTGTTCCAACACCTGTCACTGCAAGATTCGTCGGTGAGCTCGGTGCATTGTGTGTGAAGACAACATTTCCCGCGAACGTGCCGGGAGCCGACGGAGTGAACGTCAAGGTGAAAACCTGGTTCGCACCCGGTGCAACCGAAATCGGGAACGATGAGGGCGAGACGGTGTAGTTTGCAATCGACGCAACACCGGTAATGGAGAGCGCGTTTGTGCTTCCACTATTGGTCACAGTAACAGTGCGCTGAGCGTTTCCAGGAATTGTCACTGTTCCGAAGCCCAACGATGAAGATGAAAGATCGAACGTCGGACCGGCTACCGTTACCAGAAGACCCGTTTTGATGATGATGATATTCTTGTGGGCGCCGGCAGGAATTACAACCGATGTACTTGTGATCATGTTTGTTGATGGCCAGTCGGTTCCGGTTTGCGGCTTGATTGTCCATGTTGTACCGTACTGGTTCAAATTGTTTGGCCATGAAACCGTTGTTGACCCGTTGTCTGTGAAATCGCCCGCAATAGTGATCTTGAACGAATCAACCTGACTCGTGCTGACAAATCCTCTGAAGTCGTTGTTCACGCCGCCCGCCAAACCAGTCGGGAACGTTGACACACGACCGGGAATGGTGACAATGCGTGTATCGAAATCAAATGGCGCCGGAGGTGCAGGCGCAGCAGGAACTTCTCTGTATGATCCGTATGTCATCGCAGTGTCCATACCAACAGTGTTGTCAAGGATTGATCCGGCCGGGCCATCACCGCTAACACCAATATTGAGTGTTGCTGAAGTTGTTCCGGCAGCAACAGTAATGGGAATTTGGAATTGGACCTGGCTGTATGCCGCCTGTGTAAACAGGCAAACAACCGCCAGCGCAAGCATGAAACTTAACAATCTCTGGTTCATGATTCTTTCCTTTGGATGAATGATTGTTGTCAATAAGTGATTTGAATAAATTGCCCTGTTGCCCATTAAGGACCAACAGTTAACGTACATGGTGCATTGACGAATACCCAGTAACCTTTTCCGGGCTCTAATGTTGTTGGAGTCGAATACGCAGTTCCATTCCACCCATTCAAAGTGCCGCCAACAATGGCTCCAGCCGGATTCGACGTGAGGGAAGACGCAGGAACAGATGTGGAGACGGAGCCAACAAGAACCCAACGATTACCGCTCGCCACCGTAACGGAGGCAGAGGAGAGTGTGTTACCAGAAATGGCATTGCTTGTTGCCGCGCCATAGAACGCCCAATACCCTTCACCATTAACCAACGTTGAAGGTTGCGTGTAGGTACCGGTAACAAAACTATTCACAGTTCCGGCAACCGCGCCAGGGAAGAGTGTTCCTGTCGCATAGCTCGCCGGCACATTTGGCACGGAGACAAGATTCCATCCGTTGTTGATCGATGTTACATTTGAAACATAGGCAGACGTTTGTGGGTCGAAGTTTGTCCATCCCGCCATCCATTGCTGGTTGAGCGGAAGAGACGGATCGAACGCGCCGCGATATGTTGTCGATGCGAAATAGCCGCCGGCGAGGGCATTCAAGTTCGTGAACTCGACCGGAGAGATTGCAGGCTCAGAGCCGGCGGAAGGACGCGGATCGGGATTATTGAGATTGCTCATATCCACAAGCCCAATGGCGCTCGGATTTCTTGATGCAGTACCGCCAAGATTATTGTAGGCAGCAGTGTTGAACCACGCCGACGCAGTGAAACCGGCCGGAGGGGTCCCCGATGAATGAACCGGCAACAACCCGTTTTCTCCGGATGATTGCAGACTCACATTGCGAAGTTGCAGTGTATCTCCCTGCGCAGATGTCATCGACTGTGCATCGCGCAAAGAGTAACCGCCGGGAAAGCCCATAACGATGGAGTTGTATAAGCTCAACTGAGACCCTTTACGGACAACTGCGCAATACTCGAACCGATGGCCTACGGGCAACGTCACGGCATCGGCCCTACGAGGGCCAACGATGGTGATGTTCGAAAAACGCGGAAGGGTGCGCGGCTCTTTGTACGACGCGGATCCTTCGTTGTCACTTTCGAATCCGTTCGTTTGGCCGCCCGAGAATTCGAACACGTTCGGATCCTTCAGGCCGAATGCAAACTGCACTCTGCCCTGGTACCCGAAGTCCGTGTCAAACTCATCATCGATGCCGCCCAAACAGACAAGGTAGCGCGCATCAACAGTGCCGCCGAACCATTCGAACCCATCGTCAAATGAATAACTCACTTGAACGTACTCGATGGTTGTTCCGCGACCGACGCCGCCCATCGTTAATCCGTTCACTTCATTATTGATTTGGAAACGATAACCAGGATACTCGATGCGAACATAACGGAAGACACCGCTATTGTCGTTCGGGTTGCCGGCACCTGCTGCACCGCCGCCGTAACTTCCCGGAAGAATCCCGCCTTCAATAACAGGATTCGACTGGTTACTTGGCGCAGCTCCAAGAATAACGATGCCGCCCCAGTCTCCACCGTTGCGAGAGCCCGCAGGCTTATTGCTGGTGAAGACGATAGGGGAAGCTGCTGTTCCGTTGGCAAGCACTTGTGCACCGCGTTGAATGATCAACGTTGCAGCAGTGTCTCCTTTGATTATTGTTCCCGAGGGAATCGCGATCGAAAAAGTTGAATCCACCGAATAGAGTCCCGTCAGGATGTACGTTGTGTCTCGTGAAAGAGTCCGCGTGAAATTCTGGTGATAGATCGTACGACCAGAATTCAATCCCGGACCAAGAATTTGTGTAGGTTGCGCTTGTGCGACCGAACCGGCCAGCACCGCAGCAGCAGCCAACAAGCGAAAATGTTGTTTCATTGATTACTCCTATGAGTGTGTGTAAAAAAAGGTTCCACGAAGCTTGAACAAACAGATATGCGGTTTACTAATCGCCCCGTCTCCCACCAACTCCGGTCGGCAGATGATTCCCTCCTTTCCTGTTTTAGGATATCGTCCGCGGACTCTCTTGCTCTACAAAACACAGCAAGGCATACTCCCGCAGACGATCACCAAGTTCTCGATGTAGTTTTTTGTTTGATGGTATGAATGCAGTGCGTCAACACTGCTGTTGTCGTTCAGTCGTTAGCCTGAACGAACGTCATTGATTGTATGACTGGAAGAGAGTTATGATCTCTCGTACACAATATCGCTTACTCGTGTTACCTTGGTATGACTTCGAGATTTTCGTTTCGTGAGTTTTGTATAAATTCTCCATCAAGCTTTTCAAGTGTTTGGCAATCGTTACCAATGCGTAAAGTCTGAATGAAGTTTTCATGATGTTCATCCGTTTGCTTGCATCTCTTCTCCCGGCTTGCTACTATGGTGAGGCAAACAGCAAGGCATGTTCCTTGCAGAGATCACCAAGTTCTCATGTTTGCAAACCGGGCGGTGCGTCAACACCGCCCTTTATGTTTGCCGGAACCGCGCTGGTCTTCGTGGATGTGATCAGGCGGATTCTCCACGCTATGGCAATCATCTCTTGTTCACAATGTGAACGACGCTTGCAGCGAATATGTCGTTCCCTGAAATGTTGTTCTGTAAGGATTCCCTTCGCGCGTTACGAATGTTTTTGGCTTCGCTCCCCAATCTTTGATTGTAAATTTCAATTCAAGACCGCTCATCACCGGTTGAGTAATCGAAGCGTCGACAACACCACGTGCTTCCTCCACTACATCTTGTTCGCGCATATCCCCAACGGCATCGAGGCGCTGACCGAATTCGTTATAGAGAAGATTCACTGTGGTGCCAAAAGT
Organism: uncultured Chitinophagales bacterium; assembly: GCA_964370915.1. Taxonomy (GTDB): domain Bacteria; phylum Bacteroidota; class Ignavibacteria; order UBA10030; family UBA6906; genus CAADGV01. Next base: position 13,465 of record CAYJNF010000014.1, on the reverse strand, counting down.
TGGCTCATGGAAAAGAAGCGAGACGTTCACCATGTACGGCGATTGTCCCTGCATTTCGCGTGCGGCAGTTTCCAAAGCTCCGGCGTAGATGGGATATTCGATTGCAGAATAGATGCGTGTGTAGTTTCCCGTAATGGAGAAATTCGAGAAGTACCCGCCCAGAAAGCCGAGCGACTTACGAACTTCAAACTCCCATCCATAGTTTTTCCCTCTTGGAGAATTGAACCAGGTGCGTTCCGGATTGGATGAGATAATCAGTTGCTGCTCGATAGCGCCGGAGATCTGTTTGTTGAAATAGCTGACGGCAAGAAGTTCGCCAACACCCGGAAATACCTCGAAGCGCACATCATAGTTCTTCGAGAGGGCGCGCTGAAGAAGCGGGTTGCCGTACGTCCCTTCATAGATGCTGTAATCGTAAAAGTAAAAACTGGCAAGCTCTCGAAACTCCGGCCGGTTGACGGAATGACTATACGCCAATCGGAAGTTGGTCATCTCGTTCAAGAGGTACGTAAGATTCATTGATGGGAGGACATCGACTTTCTTCAGTCGTGCAACATAAGGCTCATCTGTTGCGAACGGGCTGATCGTATTCACACGCTGCTCGGTATTTTCCACCCGCGCTCCGCCGACAAGTCTGAAATCGCCGCCAAAGACAGTGAACGGAAGATCGAGCATCAGATATCCCGCGTAACCTGTTTGCGCAGCGGTGTATTTGTCACGGGGATTGTCGAGTCCAAACATGACGAACTTTCCAGGGCCAAAATTCTGCGGCATGAAGATGCTATCGATGGGAAGAACGGTCAATTCAAATGCCCTGCTTCCTCTGTCCAATTCCGCAAGAAAGAACTTGATATCGTACGTGCGCGCTTTGCCCTCGACAGAAACGCCGAACTTCACCTTGGAGTCGCCAACGGGGATCGAAACGTCCATTCCTGCGCTTCGCGTGAACTCGCGCAGGTCCGACCACGAACGATCGGTGAGAGCCTTGATGTAGGGACACGAAACATAAGCCATGTATTTTGAAAACACGGATGTTTTCCGATCCGTTTCCTTTGCAATAGATGCGATGTACGCTCCCTGCCTTAGAACCTCAATGTCACCGAGCGCCGGAAGTCTGTGTTCGCCGGAAAGCTTGGTAACATGAAGCGAGCGCTGATCCCATTCCGTGACCTGAGTCTTGAAGACCTGTTCGTTCTCATCCACTCCGCTAATCTTCGAAAGCTTGTCCTCGGCCGTTTGGTTGTAACTGTTCTTGAGACTCAATTTGTGCAAACCGGCGAACTTGAAATTCAGGTCCAGCAAACCTCCCCACAAAACCGAGTATTGATCTCGTGTTCCTGTCGCTTCCAGAATTCTGCTGCCGGTTCTGAAATAATCCGTTTCGGTTTCGGTCCGCTGAAACCCGTTGCGATACGAGAGCGCCGCGATATATCCCAACTGTTCATCGCCAATTGGCAGCGCATCGCCAATGGTAAAATTCAGCGAGCCGTTGAGTGGAGCCCGTTCGCTCCGCTGCGCCCAGTTGTTGGGCAGAATTTTCCCCAGTTCGTATTTGTCGACATCGGACGGCGGCGAGTTGCGGGTCCCGTTATCGAATCCCGTCCAGTCGCGAGAACCGCCTTGCGACTTCTGCACCGTTCTCAAATTCGTTATGGAGTTGTACGAAGTCGAAAGACTCAGCTTGATAACTTGTTGACTTGGGAACTCCAATGTATTGAGTTGCACCAGTCCACCGGTAAAGTCGCCCGGCAAATCGGGCGTTGCAGTTTTAGTTACAACGGTGTTCTCGAGTAGGTTCGCGGGAATCATATCGAACGAAAAGCTCTTCTTGTCAACATCCGTGTCGGTTGTCGTTACTGAAACGCCGTTGAGCATCGTGCCGTTGTACCTATCCGTAACGCCGCGGATGAACACGAACTTGTTGTCAAGGACAGTAAGTCCAGTTACGCGCTTCAACGCATCGCCCGAAGTGGCGTCGGGTGTGCGTTTGATTTGCTCCTTGCTGATTGCATCGCCGATGGTCGCTGCCTTCTTTCGCTCCGCAAGAACCGCCGCTTCAGTGGAGAGCACGCGTTCAGCAGTGACAACAACCTCCTCGGCTTCATAGTCTTGCGCGTTTAATGCAATGTCGAGTTGCTTCGATTCGTTGGCTCGGATGATTATATCGGTGATCGTTTTTGTTCCGTACCCGACAAAGGAGACACGAAGGCTGTAACGACCTTCAGGAATATTTGTGATCTGGAATCCTCCATCAAGGTCTGTCGTCGCGCCGGTCGTTGTCCCGACAATGAGCGCGTTCGCGCCAACTAATTCTTCGCCGGACTTTTGATCGATGATCTTTCCGTGAAGTGAACCGGTTTGAGGGGAAGCAGCGTGAAAAAACAATAACATGCTACAACACAACGTGAGAATGGGGGAAATTCTCATAATAAAAATACTCGACCTGGGACTGTGAATAATTTGGTACTGTTGAATGAAAATAACGGAATCGAACGCGGGAAAAGGTACAACTCGGATGTTACAACAGCATTGGTCAACCTAAATGAAACTGCAAAGAAGACGTTAAGAATGTGTTGCGATTGTTACGTTTTGAATCTGTAACCAACTCCCTTGACCGTTTCAATGAACTTGTCGTACGGCTTCAGCTTTTCACGAAGTCTACTGATATGGACGTCAACCGTTCGGGGGATAACGCGAACGTCGTCTCCCCAAACCGACTGAATCAAAGTGAGGCGCGAGATAACGCGACCTTTGCTGCGTGCCAAATAGACAAGCGTTTCGAATTCCTTTTTCGTGAGCGGAACATCGGTCTCTTCGACAAGAACTTGAAAATTCGGAAGGTTGATCTCCAATCCTTCCACCTTGATGATATCAGATGAGAGGGCTTCTTGCTGGACATTCGCACTCTTTCTGCGTAGTGCAACTTTCACTCTTGCCATCAGCGACCGTATCGCGATGGGTTTTACAATATAATCGTCAGCGCCGAGCTCCAGACCGAGCACTTCATCGAATTCAGACTCTTTCGCAGTAAGGAACAGTACAGGAATGGATGCGGTGCCCGGATCGCGCTTGAGGGTTTTGCAAACTTCCCATCCATCCATCTCCGGCAATAGCACATCAAGCAGAATCAGGTCCGGCACTTGACGTGCGGATTCGATTGCCTTCTTGCCATCACGCGCAGTTGTAACCACATATCCTTCCTTGCGAAGATTGTATTGTAGCATCTCAAGCGCATCGGCTTCATCATCAACTACAAGAATCGTTTTTGACATGGAACGTCAATTGTGGAATGGAGTATTCTGTTGCAGCGGCATATTCAGGGGGTTGGGGGTGATGTCTCTCCGATCGAGGGCTTGACTGGAGGCAACATGCTGCGTGACAAAGATATGCAACTACTGTTACGAAGATATTGCGCCTGTATTAACGTAAAATCAAACTACACTCGCACGCGGCCTTCTGCTCGGAAGCAGCATCACTTCGCGATATCAACGTGGGGTGGTCCGTCAAGAATCGTCAGGCACAACTTCCACGTGGATGCCTGCTGCACACGAGTCGACAGAATGCATTGATTTCGGATTTCTGAAGACGAAGAGGAACTTCTACTGACATTTCATGAACAATCACAATCAGAGCGGGAACGGAGAGGATTCGTGCGATCAGGCAGAGCAGTAATCGCAGCTGGAATCAATCGTAATGAACCGGGGCAAAGGCCCTTCGCCTTTGCCCCGACAATCTTCCTGCAATCTGCACTTTGTCTTTACGTAGCAGCAGAACACTGGTAAAGCCGGAGTTACTTCATCAGCATCATGCGTCTCATCGAGGTGTGTCCGTTGGCATCGAGTCTGCAGAGGTAGAGTCCACTTGCGAGATTCGTTGCTTCAAAGACTGCTGAGTGAAGTCCCGCAGGTAACGGACCATCCGCGAGACGCGCTACTTCCCTTCCAAGCACATCGTACACAATTAATGTGACGCGGGATTCAGTTTCCAGCGTGAACGAGATGGTTGTCGTTGGATTGAAAGGATTCGGATAGCTTTCATTCAATGTGGCGTGTGCTGATACCGCCGCCGGCTCTCCTTCCCCTTCCACGATAAACTCCGGCGAGTTGCCACTCCCAACAATATTGACTTCATAAATTGCCACGGTGCCGCTGATTTCGTTCCCAACAACGAGTAACGGTTTAAAGATTGGACTGTGAAGACGCGGAATGAATGTCAATCCCTCAGGTCCCAGATCACCTGCAGTTCCTGCAGCGGGGCTCCCACTGAAATCCCTGGTGTTGACGTACTGGACGAATTTCGGCGATCCAGGGTTTGAAACATCAAAGACAGCAACGCCGCCAATGCGCTCCAACCCGAGAAATGCATAGGTACGGGTAAGGACCTTGCCAAGCACAAGCCCCTCTGGCTCGGGGACCTTGTCGTCGCTACGCGTGTCAAACGAATTATTCTCATCATTGGTCGAGTTGAAGCCAGTCGGAAATTCAGATGCAGTGATCTGTTCGAGATCATCGCCGCTGTCAAACACAAGTTCACCTTCGTCACTCCAGACTGAGAATGAGCGCGCACCAAACGCATACAGTGCATCATAATCGTTGTCGCCATCTGGGTTCCCAAGCGAGCCCGTCACACGCAAACGGCCGAGGATGTTGTTATTCCGCAGGAACGATCCATTCGGGAATACTGTGGGATCCAATGTCAGGTCCCGTACGCGGCGCAATTCTGAAAAGGCTTCGTATTCTCTTGCGTCTCCTTCATTCGCTGTCAGTAAATATGTGCGGCCGCGAGAGCGAAGCGGTACAACAGCATCAGGTTGATACATGCCAAGAATTGGGTACTGAGCGATGCGTACGGTGGTGTCGCGGTCACTCGGGTCTAGTCCATTGCCTGGTGCATTGTGGTTTTTATAGCCGAGCGGAAGCAAGTCTTTGACACGTGCATGTTTGATGTCGATTACTGCGATTGCGTTGTTCTCCTGCAGCGTAACCCAGGCAGTTCGTGAATCTTCTGAAACGGCAACATACTCGGGTTCGAGATCCTGTGCCGCTGAAGCACTGGGCCCGTAGATCCGTATGCCGAGGCCTCGGAGCATGTTTTCCTGTCCATTGTATTCGGTGAACCGCAACGTGGTAGCTTCAGCGCGTCGGACGCCGCGATGAAGATCGATGATACTCACTGACCCCTCGGGATCAACTGTGTAGGTCGTGTTGGGTTCTCCCTCATTGGCCGTGAGCACATACCGGCCGTCGGGTGACAAGATTATCATGTCCGGCAGCGCCCCGACTGTGACGTGATTGATGTACTGACAGCCTGCAACCAGTGATGCCCGTTGCTTTGGTCGCTGCGCGACGTCCGAGAACCGCTGTATGTCAGACCGAATCCTCCCGAACCACAACATGGTATTTACCGGAGTTGACATCGTCAACGACAAGCCGGCAAAGTGGTTAGTAGAAAACTCGTGGGGAGATAAGAGCGGCAAGAAAGGATTCCTCATCATGCTTGACGAATGGTTTGACAGGTATGTGCAGGTAGTGGTTGTTCACAAGAAGTACATACCGGATGAACTTCTCTCGGTATTCGCATCGCAAGCGACTGTACTTCCCCCGTGGGATCCCATGATGAAAGTCATTGGGTATGAGTGATAGGTTTTTTTAGCGCCAAGTGAGCATCTTATGACTTTGAGGCTGCTGTAACATTGACTACTGAGCCTGGGGCATGGACTCAATTCTCCGTTTGAAAAAAGGATTGGCCCGACGTTCCAGGCTCCGTTCGTCATATCCCAACCTTCGAGTCCGAGTTGGGCAATTAATCGGGCTGTTGCATTGTCCTTGGAATCGTCGCCTAGTGATTTGTCACGCCTGATTCGTTTTGTTATCAAACCTTCAGATGTCATGGAGGTAAACTCGTGGCGGATGAAATCGACATAACAAAATTCCCAACGTTCCATGTGGTTCTCCTATGTGTGCTCTAAAATGAACTCTCCGATTGCCTGGGTTCCGTTTCGAATGCCGAGGTTCATGATCTTCTGCGTAACACTCTCACGCCATTGTTCGTCTGCGAGATATCGACGCACGAGGTTCGGCACTTTGTTGACATTAGTCTCATACACCCCGACACCATTGTCCGTCAGAAACTCGACGTTCCCCTTTTCCTGTTCCCACAGATAGTCTGTAACAATCGGCATCTTGCCGCACAAGAGAATTTCCATAATGGTTGATGCACCTCCCTTGGAGATGACGACATCCGAGATGTTGATCAGTTCATACACGTTCGTTGTGTAGCCAAAGACGGTCACGCGTGTTGATGAAGCGGCTGCAATTGCCTTTGCCTGTCCTTCAAGTCGCCGATTCTTTCCGCACACAATTATGATTTCAACCGAAAGATTTGCATCAACAATCCCCTGCAGAATTCTCTCTCCACGTGGAAGCCCATCACCGCCTCCCAGAAGCAGCACTACCTTGCGTTCAGGAGCGATGCCAAGCGTTCTTCTGAAAGCATCAATGTCTTCGCTCTCCATGACCTTAGAGAATTTTTCCCCGGTAATCGTTGGAAACACATGAAGCTTCTCAGCACCAATTCCTGCCTCAACGCAGCGTCGCCTGAGAATTTCACTGCTCACGATAAAGTCCAGCTTCTTGTTGAGGAACCACAATGGATGAGCAGTGAACGGGTCGGTCACAACAACGATCGGATCAATCTTCATATTCAAGGATTTCAACGCCGCAACGACCGGACGTATCAAGAGAAAGTGCAAGATGACAATTCTATCAGGTCGTTCGCGTTGAAGTATGGACTTCAGAGATCCGGAAATTGTGAGCGATGCGAGTAGAGCGCTGGCATGGGCAATTGGCGTGAATTTGTTCAATGCGTACAGCATCTCATAGTACCAGCGCGCCTTCGATTGCAGAATCCGGTAACCGCCTTCCAGCACACTGCGTGAGAAGGTGGGTGCATTCGCAAGGCCATCGACCAGAACCGTCGCGACTGATGCGCTGTTATTGTCCTGAAAATGTTGCGCCAATGCGCGTGCCGGGGCATAGTGGCCGCCGCCGGTCTTCATGTACGTGAGCAGGACTTTTGTCTTTGACACTATCGGTTCAAGGGAGAAGTGTCGTGTGATATGACCCCGGTCTGCAAATACTCCATGATTTTATGGTATCCCAGCTTCCGTGCTTTCAGAAATCCCGCCCAGGCTGCTTCTGCAAATCTTCCCTTATGAAGATAGTCGAACAACCATTGGTGCGTGTATCGTGGATCTTCCTGCCGAATGCCGGCCTGGAGTTCAAGAAGCCACGCACGATTGAATTTTTCCTGCGACCCGATCGTGGGTGTCATGATGATGGGAATTCCGAGCCCACAGAAGAACGACAACTCACTCGGCTTGGTCCAGAGAATATCGGTCTCGCGCATCAGAGCATTGAAACAGCCGTAATACTCGTCGATCGTCTCGGCCGATACGACACGCACAGATTCGTTGCCGGCGTTGATTTCTTGCTGGATTTGGAGAAAGTAATCCCGCACCGCAAGCTTCGCTCCCGCCACCAAGTTGAGTCGGATCGCTCCACTTTTGAGTTTGTCTTTCAGACTGTGGGCAATCATGCCTCCGATCTCTTTTTGCGCGCCAGCACCCCCAACAGAATACGTAATCGTCAGCGGACGGCTACGATCCTGCGAACAGTTCTCAGGACCGAGAAAGTACTCGACATTTCGCTGGTGCAATGGAAAGAATCTGTTGGACGGATCGAGTTGCAACAGACGTTGTCCGAGATCGCGCTTCAGCTGAGACAAATCATCGCCAAGCAATTCCGGCGGCAACGGAAAACCCGTGGTGATAATGCGTTCCTGCGGAACGCCGTATGCCTTGAGCCGCGCCGCAGCTTTCCCGCACGGAGCGAAGTAGTGCACGCGACTTTCGGATGGTTCATTCGCAACCCATACGCGATTCAAATCCGCATCGCAGATTATGCAATAGATGCGGTCGTAGCCGCTCATGTCTGCTGCAATGGCGGGCGCATAGAATGACGTGAGAAGCGGAAGATGTTTGGTTTCAATTTTCTCGACCACCCCGTTGCACAAACCTTGCTTGATGCTGGATTCAAGTAAGTTGGATTGAAATGTCGGCTCGGAGAGATTTCTGATTGGATAGAAAGAGGGGATGCGCAAAAGCGAATCAAGTAAAAAGAAGATCGGCTTTCCAAAGAGAGGGATACCGCGAGATCTCGAAAAGAGTTCGTATGCGCGTACCACCCGCGACCACAGTTTCTTCTCGCTTCTTGACGATGACTCGTATTCGCCAACCTTGATGATTCCTTCCTCGGCAATTGATGCAAAGGGATAAACAGCCCTCAAGTGCCCGTATCCCATATCGGCTGAGACAACCCACGCATTTGCTGTGTTATCGGGTCCCCCCTTGTTATGAGGCTGTATCTCTATGGCTTCTTTCGTTCCTTTCCTGAGATTCTGAAAAATAATTCAACGATAAACATCCGTTAACATCCACATAAACACCAGTGAGTATCTTACTACCGAATCCTGTTAGCGACTCATTCACAGGGGAAACTGTATGAATTCATGTCGATCATGTAACAAAGGTCCCATCCGCATCTCGCCTGCGCCTGCCAGAAATCTTTTCCTCGTGCATTGCGACAACCCGACGTGCAGAGCGGAATATGCTGTTCGCCTTTCGATTGGGGGATTAGTACCAACCCACACACCGAAGAGAACTTCTACCTCGTCATTTGCCACCAACGCTCTCGGCATTGATGTCATGTACGAGTAATCCGCGCCTGCTTCGTTGTGTCTGTTTCCAGGCCGGCACTTCGGACATGAAGATGACCTTTTCAGCGATAGCCACTGCAAGTTCTGCAACTCTCTCCAGATTCCGGCACACGCGAATGAGGCAGAGGGTTTGCTCCATGAACTGCGGGCGGCTCAGCATGAAGTTCACGAGGTTTCGCACAACGTCTTCAGAATACTGGCCATGACCTGCAAGTAGTGAGGGCACACTTCGCGCCCGCTCCCCCTCAATCTCGACAAAGGAACTTACTGCATTGCTCAACATTTGCATTGTCATGTCCGCAAGTAGAGCCACGCCGGGAATCCCTTCCACGGGTCGCAAGGCCGACAGTTCCTTTCCCAAAAGCGCTATGCTGACCGCGCAGTCGCCAACACACCTGAAGTCTTGAGTGAGTTGTGCGTTCACAAGAACTGCCCGCGGGTTACCTTCTCCAACAACTCCCAGTTGGAGTTGGTTCAGAATCGAGTCGTTGATTTCATATTAAAGATCGGTGAGCAGCGCCTTGTAGCCAAGAATCTTGGATGTACCGTCGTCGGATTTCTCAAATATTGAAATCACCGATTCCGAGACCATCTTCTCCGCAAGGTGTGCCAGCGTTTGTATCCTCTGTTCTTTCATTCAGTTCTTCCCATGAATAATCCGAACTCCTTATTGCCATGGCCTGAGAGAGTCTCATTGTAGATGTGTCATCCGTAACCTCAGGTAGAAGGTCCACTGATTGCCACGCGAAAAAATTCTATAAAGGTGCTTCGGTAAGGGTTGCGTGGGTTTGCAGACTGATACGCCGAAAGTAGTCGGCCTTTTGTGGATGATTGCACACAATGTAGCTTCGTGTTATTGCTTCAGTATTACGTGGGCGTTATTTTTGTATTAAGAATGTGTTAAGACCAAAGCTGAAGCACGCTGACACGTATTGTTGGAGATTTCCCCAGTACGACAAGCTCACTCCTTGTGCGAGTTGCCAAACCTTCTGAATGTGTAAAAAAACTGGCTTGCATAGCTCGATGGAAAGAATGTCTTCAATCCGTACTTGTCGGCATTTTCACCGGGGTGGTAAGCAGTGCCAAACATCCAATCCCAAATTGCAAGCTTCGTCCCGAAGTTTCTGTTGCGCCCTTTTCCGAGCGAGTGATGCCATCAATGCATCTCCGGTCCATTAATGAAGTACTGCAACCAACCGGATCGGACATTGAGATTCGAGTGAATGTACATCCCCCACACTGCACTAATTACTCCTTTGTAGGAAACCACTTCGGGTGACGCACCAAGAAGAATGATCGGTATGAACTCTACAGTTTGATTCACAAGAATTTCGAGCGCGTGTGAACGGGAACCTGAGAGCCAGTCTACTTCTTTCGCAGAATGATGCGCCTCGTGAATCCTCCAAAGAAATCTATTACTGTGCTGCAACCTGTGCATCCAGTAAATATAGAAGTCATGCAAAACGGTGAAGAACAGCAACTGCAGCCATATAGGATAACTCGCAAGAACCTGTCGTCGGGAGAATCCAGTCCACACGTCAACAGTGTGAATGATCCACGAGAAAATGACTATGCTCAGCACATAACTCTGAGCAACCGTGTACAACGCGAAGTCGTCGAAGAATCCTTCACGGAAGATCCTCTGACCATCGTTGTAAGGAAACAGCCTCTCGGCAATAATGAACATTACAGCCGCTCCAGCGATGATTGCGATCGAGACCGATTCGGCGGTCGACATTCCGCCAACATAGTCAACCACAGCTTTCGCTACTGAGTCAAATACGCCGCTCATCAAATACACTCAGCACACTTCCACATTCGCTGCCGTCGTGACTCTCCGGAGTTTAGCTCGTTGTTTCATTTCCTCCGGATATACACGCTTTGCCCCGTCACCCATTGACTTCTCGATATCTCGAATATTTGCCACCAGCCGTATCAATCCGCCGATCTCAACTGATGCTGCTTGGTCACTTCCCCACATGGCGCGATCCAGCGTAATATGTCGCTCGACAAATTGAGCCCCCAATGTCACAGCCGCCCACGTCGGCGAAAGACCCGTCTCATGCCCGGAATATCCTATCGGACAATCCGGATAGTAATTTCTTAGCGTCTTGATCATGTTGAGATTCAACTGCTCAGGCGGACATGGATACGTCGACGTTGAGTGCGCGATCAAAAGTTTCCTTCGATCAAGTGCCTGCACCCCCATCTCAATCTCTTCAAGCGTGGACATGCCCGTGGACATGATGACCGACCGGCTGGTCAGGCGATGCTCGATCAACAGGTGCGCGTCGGTGACGCAGGCAGAGGCAATCTTGTAACACGGCGGATTGAATTGTTCGATGAACGCAACCGACTCCTCGTCCCAGCATGATGCGAACCAGAGAATACCTCGCTCCTTGCAATGGCGGTCAATTGCTTCGTATTGATCCAACCCGAACTCAACCCTGTGCCGATACTCGATGTATGGCATCCTTCCCCACGGCGTGTCGCGCTCGATATACCACTGATCATCGGGCACACACTTCTCCGGAGTTCGCTTCTGAAACTTCACAGCATCACAACCGGCAAGGACGGCTCCGTCGATCAACTTTTTGGCATTTGTTAGTGAGCCATTGTGGTTGATTCCAATTTCAGCAATAATGAATACCGGCTCCCCTTCGCCAACATGTCTCTCCCCGATTTGCACAATAGGTTTGCTCATATCGTTCTCACAAATGTTCGACAAATGAGTTAGCCTGACCCGATGATTTCTTTATTGATTTTGTTTCGGTTCCTCTCAACAGCCTAAGACTCCTCACGAAGTTCCAGTATCCAATTGGCAAACTCTCTGAATGCGCCGTGGCCACCCTTTGCCTTGCAGACACGATGAACAGCCTTTCTGATGACTGACAATCCATCCGCGGGCGATGCGGTCAGTCCCTCCTTACCGACCTCCTGAATGACTTCAAGGTCATTAACGTCATCGCCGATATACGCAATCTCTGTCAACTGAAGCTTGCTCGACGAGAGGATCCCGCGCATGGTGGTCCATTTGTCATCGATTCCGAGATACACGTGATGCAACTTGAGTTTCTCTGCACGTTTCTTCAGGCTGGGGGAAGCCTCACCGCTGATATACCCTGTTTCAATGCCTGCAGCACGCAGGAGTTGTGTCCCCATGCCGTCACGGATGGAATAACGCTTGAACGCTTCACCCGATTCTCCAAAGTACACACCGGTATCAGTAAGAACACCATCGCAATCAGCGAGAACAAGTTTGATGCTGCGTGCGCGGTGTCTCAGTTCCTTTTTCTGGAGCTTATCCGGTTTCTCGGATTTCTTTCTTGCCATGTTTTGTGTGATTGAATGGTCTGTCTACTGGGATTCTACCACGCCGTCCATCCACCATCCACAACCAGATTTGCTCCCGTCATGTATGCTGACGCCCGACTTGCCAAGAAAATGAGCGCGCCTCTGTAATCGTCGGGTGCTGCCATTCTACCGAGCGGCGTACGATCGGCATACCGATTCACGAAGAATTCTTCCTGCGCGTTTTCGACTCCACCGGGAGAAAGCGCGTTCACCCGCACACCAACGCTTCCCCAATATGCCGCGAGAAATCGCGTGAACGAAAGTACAGCTCCTTTTGTCGCCGGGTATGCTGCGGTCTTGTAGAACGATTGCGATCCGTCGGCACGCCGGTACAATGATTGATCCGGCGCAACGACGCCATATGTCGATGCGATGTTGATGATGCTTCCGCTTCTCTGCTGTGCCATGACGGTGCCGAGTATCTGCGAGCAGAGGAAGGTTCCCGTTACATTCACCTCGAACGACCGCTGCCATAGCTCGACGGGATACTTTTCAAACCGTGTCAGTTCACATATTGCTGCGGGATCTTCAAACTTGTCGTTGATTGCGGCATTATTCACAAGCACATCGATGTGACCAAATCTCTCAAGCACTGTGTCGCGCAAAGTTTTCACAGACTCGGAATTGGTTATATCCACACAAACGCCAATGGCTGTTGGCAAGCCGTCGCGGTTCAGTTCATCTGCAAACTCAACGCAAGCCTTCTCATCCACATCAGCGACTGCAACGCTAGCTCCTGCACCAGCAAGTGCATAACAATGCTGCTTGCCTAACAAGCCAAGAGCTCCTGTGACAATCGCAGCATTCCCCTCCAGCGAAAATAGATTTCTATTCACTCCTTTATCCTTGTTGAGATAGACATCGTTGATGTTCTGAGGTGCCATACCTACTTCAACACCCTCGGCTTCGTGTTGAAATTGCTTGTCTTGCGGAAGACACTCTCTACGCAATCTCCCAACATATGACCCGGGACATTCTTTTCGTCAACAGCTTTTCTCAGGATCGGAAGAACATCGCGCCATACTCTTAGCGTGTAATCGATATCCTCGTCTGTATGTGAGAACGAGATCGTATGAAATCCGCTCCAGAGTATGCCTCGCCTGAACAGTTCCTGCTGGACAAGAGATTTCATTTCCAATGGATTTCCCGCGCCGGAATCGAATGTTACGATAGAGCGATAGCCAAACCCACTGCAACGGGTATAGTTCATCCCAAGTTCTATCACGATGGCGTTGTATCCATCGCGCAGTGAGCTGCCGAGTCTATCGAGATACGCGGGCACGCGCTTGTCACGGATCTCCCCGATCGTCGCTTTGCACGCTGCGAGGGAGAGGGT
>CAYJNF010000013.1:17375-19133 GCA_964370915.1 uncultured Chitinophagales bacterium | reverse complement strand
GATTGTTGGTTGAGGGGATTATGTGCGTGACGATGCTACTCAAATGCGAGTAGAAAAGCAACTTGTGGGCGGTTTGGGTACATTCGGAGAGGCCTGCCTATTTCATTTAGACCTGGTTGCATTTGCCATTGCGCCAGTTTGCAGTTTGGCAACAACCATGGGAACATGGCGAACTGACAGCACCGAATGAAGATCTACGAGTACCACAATCAGATTGACGACTGATGCCGGCGCGACGGAAGTGATCGAGCCGTATCACCGGCGCATCTACGATCCTGCCTGCGGTTCGGACGGCATGTATGCCTGCCGGCTCATCACAAGCGGCTGTACTCAAACACCACGGATGACTCTCATGAAATAACAAAGGTGCCCCAATGAATCTGAATATCCTCCTTGTTCCTGTTATGCTCAGTCTGGTCGGTGCAGGTTCGTCAACCACCGCGCAAATGTTGCCCACGCGAAAATTATTGCACAGCATCAGTGTTTCATGCACCACAATTTCCGTGGGCAAGACACCGCTCAACGACTTGGGAACTGGATTCTATCAAGGGTACCAGGGAGGCTTATATCCTGATGGCAGCAACCTGCGTCCTGCTCACCATGATTCGGCGGGACGGGCGTTTTCGGCTTTCGTCCAACCGAGAAGCGCCTCCGGAGCGATCGATTACACAAACGGAAGAATCGTGCTGCTCTCCATTGGAATGTCTAATGCAACCCAGGAATTTTCAATGTTCAAAGCGATTGCTGATACAAGCTCATCGAAGAATCCGAAGCTCGTTGTTGTCGATGGTGCACAAGGAGGGCAGACCGCAGCAATTATTTCGAACGCGAGCGCCAATTTTTGGACTGTTGTAGACCAACGGTTGAGTGCCGCCGGCGTGACGCGGCAGCAGGTGCAAGCCGCATGGGTCAAGGAAGCAAACGCTACTCCCACGGAGAATTTCCCGCGTCATGTGCTCATCCTCGACAGTCAGTTTGTGTTGATTGCGCGAATCCTGAAAGCATTATATCCCAACATCAAACTTACGTACTGGTCGAGTCGGACATACGGCGGCTATGCTACCACAGCGCTGAACCCCGAGCCATACGCGTACGAGTCGGCGTTCGCAGTCAAGTGGACGGTGCAGCGTCAGATCGATGGCGATACCGCACTCAGCTACACTGGCACAAACGCACGAGCACCGTGGCTCGCGTGGGGACCGTACCTCTGGGCGGATGGACTCGTACCGCGCAGCGATGGACTGACATGGGCGTGCGACGACTTTGTATCGTCCGATCGAACCCATCCTTCACCATCAGGACGGTTGAAGGTTGCGCAGATGCTCTTGCGCTTCTTTTCGACTGATTCGACAACCAAGCCATGGTTTTTGAGAGCGACACCAACACAAGTCCGCGAGGAAAAACCTCAACGCTGCTCGCTCGAACAAAATTATCCCAATCCGTTCAACCCAAATACAGAGATCAGATATCACCTGCCCGCCTTGTCAGATCAATCAGGGCAGGCCGGGACGTCAGAGGTCAGTCACGTTACGTTGCAGGTATTTGATCTGCTCGGTCGTGAAAGCGCAACACTCGTCAACGAACAACAGCGGCCCGGAACCTACACTGTGCAATGGGAGTCAAAAAGCATGGCAAGCGGCGTCTACTTCTATCGACTGTCCGTTTCGCCAATCCCGACACGAGGCCAAGCGGGCAATTATACTGCAACGAAGAAGATGCTATTGCTTCAATAGATTGTCGGGGCGACTTTTCATCAAC